>JAFRNO010000500.1 GCA_017430155.1 Kiritimatiellia bacterium
GACGGACTGGGCGAGCACGGCGTCGCCTTCGGATGACAACGACAACGGCGGCGTCCACTCGAACAGCGGCGTCCAGAACCATTTCTTCTACCTCCTCAGCGAGGGCGGGAACGGTTTCAACGACGGCCTGGAGTACGAGCCGTTCGAGGGCATCGGCGTGGAGAAGGCCGCCCAGCTCGCCTATCGCGCGCTGACGGCCTACTGCCTTCCGCGCACCGACTACGGGGACATCGCCGCGTGCTGGATGTCCGCCGCGGCGGACCTGGTCGACGCCGGCGTCATCGACGCGGCCGACTCCAACAAGGTCGACCGCGCCTGGAGGGCCGTCCTCGACGTCCCCGACATCGACATCCAGTTCGCCGCGCCGGCAGCGTCGATCGAGGAAGGCAGTTCGGCCGTTGTGGACATCTGGGGCGGGAACGCGACGAGCAAATGCTCGGTGAAGGTCTACCTCGTCCCCGGTTCGGCCACGGCGTCGCGGTTCCAGAAGTGGGTACGCGGCCTCTTCCCCATGACCATCACCTGGCGCGCGGGCGAAGTCAGCAAGAAGACGATCAAAGTCCCCATTCTGCGCGACTCCGCCGTGACGGGCGACAAGTCGTTCTACCTCCAGCTCGTCTCGGCCACGGGCGCGCCGCTCGGCGAGAACGCGCTCTGCGAAGTGACCGTGAAGGACATCGACGCCAACGACCTCGACCTTCTCCAGACGCCCCTCCTGACGCGCGGCCTTGTGGCCAGACCGCTCACGCTGTCAGTACCTTTTCTCATACCCCTCTCGTGGATGGCCGTGCGCGAACCGTCGGCGCTGGACTACGTGTGGACGGTCGACACGGCGGGCGGGCCGGAAGGTACCGCGAGTTTGGAACTCTCCGGGTTCAAGGGCAAGGGAACCCTCTCGTTCAACTACCGCCTGGTTGCGCCGACGGTGCCGGATCCCGACGACGCGTCGACCTTGACCGTGATTGATTCCGAGAGCGAGGCGGAAAAGGTAACGGCAACGCCGTCCACCAGCGACGAATGGATTCCCGCCACGGTCGCGTATACGAAGAACACGGCGCACGAGCTGCTCTTCGTCTATCAGCAGATGCCTGATAGCGCGGTCGTCGAGGTGCGGGATGTCCGCTGGACGCCGGCCGGGCAGGGAACGGCCTACCTTGTGAAGGCGCTCTCCGAATTCGAGGAGGCCGGCTACACGAGGGGAACCGGCCACTACGCGAAGAAGACGAAGGCCACGCTCTCCGCGAAGGCGAATCCCGGCTGGAAGTTCGTGGGCTGGTACACGGACGAGGACAAGCTCTTTTCCAAGTCCGCGACGGTCTCCTTCTCGGTGACGAAGGCGCAGACGCTCTACGCGGGCTTCCTCCCCGGCGTGTGGGTGGGCGCGCTCCCCGACACCGCCGCAGGCGGCACGGTCTCCGGCACAGGCTACTTCGCAGAGGGGACGAAGGCGACGCTCACGGCCAAGCCCGCGAAAGGATACGTCTTCGCGGGCTGGTACGTGGACGACCTTCTTGTCTCCGCGAAAGCCGCACTTCCGTGGATCGCGGGCGAACGGCCCGGAACGGTTCCGAGGGCGAAGTTCATCACGGCGAAGTCCGACCTGAATTCGATGAAACTGGCCGTGGATGGCGAAGCGGAGGCCGCATGGAAGAAAAACGGCGTGCTGCTCACGCGCGGAGTCGCCGCAATCGTGCCGCTTGAGACGTCGGGGTTGCTCGGGGTCTCGGTCTCCGTCACGGGATTGCCCAAAGGACTTTCCTACAGCAAATCGCTCGGCGCGATTACGGGCGTACCGTCCGTGGCGTCGACTGTGAAAAAGGGAAAGCCCGTGCCGACGAAGGCGAAGGTCACGCTCAAGTCCACCGGCGGCACGGTGAAGAAATACACCCTTCCGATCACGGTGCAGAATCTGCCGGCGGCGGCGCGCGGCACGTTCAACGGCGGATGGAACGGCGGACAGGCCACGTTCACGGTGGCCGTCTCCGGGAAAATCTCCGGCAAGATGCTCCAGGGCGGCGTAACTGAAACGCTGACGGCGAACGCGTTCACGGCGTCCTTCGCCACGAACGAGACGGGCATCGCCTACGTCTGCACGAACGCCGTCGTCAAGACCGCAACCGGAACGCGCGCGGCGACGGTGACGGTCGTGACCGATCCCGCGACGGGCGAGTCGAAGATGACCGTAATCGTCGCGCCGGCAGAGGTTGGCGAAGAAGGACGTTCCGTCGAGGCGTGGAAAGGACACGCTGCCGCAGCCGACGCGCTGGCCGGGATGGAGCTCGCCGCCGACGAGAACGTGACGCTTGTTGTCGGCTCAAACGGGTCTGCCAAGGCGGTGGGCACGTGGGGAACGTACCGCGCCGTCGTGTCGGCGACGTTCGTCGGCGACGGCAAGGCGTTTGTCTATTTCCCGCCGAACGCAGGCCGCCGCTTTGACGGCTGGTTCAAGGTCGTCGCCATCTCCGACTGACCGACTGTCCTTTCAGCGTCACCGGACGCGGAAGACGAGACCCGATGCCTTCTGCCACTGCCAGGTAAGGCGGACAGGGGCGTTGCCGGCCGTGATCGTGCACGAATTGCCCCAATCTGAAGCCGTCGTGACCCATTCATTGCCGGTCAGCGTCTCGATCTTGTACTTGGGCCGGAGAGTCACGCCGTCCACGGCGACCGGCGCGGCCGTGAACGTCCACGCGCCCGTCAGCTCGTACTCGCCGTCCGCGACGGAACCCTGCACCGTCTCGCCCGCGCCCGTCGGCTGTTCGTTGACCACCACGAGGTTGCGGCAGTTCGCGAAGTTGCCGCGGTAGCGGATTTCGTCCACCTTGCGGTTCTGCGCGATTTCTGCATCCGCGAGCGCGCGGTTGTAGATGCGCAGGGAGTAGTAGTCGCCCGTCATGCTGCGAACCCGACGGTCGTTTCCCGAATAGGTGGTGGCGGCGCCGATCAGCATCTTGCCGTCAGGAATGTCGAGGAACAGTGAACGCGCGTTGTGCGTCCCCGCAAGCAGGTTCGTTCCCTGGGCCAGGTAGTGGTCGGTCGGCGTGACCACGTTCACAAGATACTTGCCGCCCCAGTTCGAAAGCTTGAGCCGTGGGGTTCCAAGCCAGTTGTCGCACTTGATTTCCAACGTCCTACCTGTCGTGCGCGTAAAAATGCAGTAGTCGGCATAGCCGAATCCGAAGTAGAACGGGAAGGACGTGGTCTGCGCCGAACAGTCGACGTCCATCGCGGCTTCGATGGTGCATGTCTGGCCGAGCGAGATGTTCTCCTGCATCCGGAAGCTGCTTTCCTCCTCCGCCGTGAAGCGGTGCCCCTTCTCGATCCACGCCGCGAAGCTGGTGTTCGAGGCGGCGATCATGTCGTCCACGCGATAGGAGAGGTCGCGCCAGAAGATGGACCTCATCGAATGGGCGTTCCGGGCGCCGCAATTGCGAGTGCCGTCGTAGTGCGCCACGAGCCCCTGCTGCACGTAGTCCGAAACGTCGTAGTCCGCCGCCGCGCGCACGCCTGCGGTCAGAGTCCAGAGCCACGTGAGACGGCGGTTGGGCTGGCCCGTAGTACCTGTGATCGTGGCCGAACAATGTCCGGCCATCAGGACCGGGTTTTCCCACATCCGCTTCGTGGCGTTCCAGGTTTCCAGGCGGTAGCCCGCGCAGGCGTAGGTGCAGTGACCGATGTTGGTCGTGGCAGGCGCGGCGAACGTCTTCGCGCCCGTGCCGCGCACGAGCCAGCCGCCCTCGTCCTCCAGCGCGATGTCGGGTACCTCGGAGCGCACCTCCACGAGGTCCGTCTCCGTCGAGAGTCCCGCCGTGCCGTAGAAGCGCACGTAGTCGATCTCCTTGTTGCGGCGCAGCTCCGCCACCGTCAGCACGCGGTCGTAGACGCGGATGGCGTGGATACGGCCCTTGAACATGCGTCTCTCCCTCTCTGCGGCGCTCGACCAGGCGGTGCCGATGCAGTACCGGTACGAGACGGGCGGGGCATTGAACGTGCCGTTCCACCACGACTGCGACGCATCGCCTGTAAAGCTCACGCGGTTGTAGTCGACGACGGCGTTGGCGAGACGCCCGTTCCACGGCTGCAGCGTGCGTGATGCACCGTTGATCGGATTCGACCTGAAGATCAACCTGTCGCCGCGCCGGTCGTAGCCGTTGCCGGTGTACGGCGTGTACGTGTAGAAGCCGAACACGTCGCCATTGTTGCTTGCGCCGAACGGCGACGGCCAGTTGTTCGTCTGGTGCGTGGCATCATAGTCCGCGACAACCTGCACCGTCACCTGGTTCGTGAATGGGACAGCCACGTCCGTCACGAAGCAGTCGCCGGCGGCGAAGTCGTAGCCGTCGGCCGTCCAGGCACCGGGCCGGTCGGCGACGACGACCGCGCGCGTCGCGTCGGGACCCGGACCGAGGTTCTTCCACGTCGCCGCAGCCGGATCGTGCGGCTGGTCCAGCCCCGCGTTGCGGATGCCGTCGAAATTCAGGATCACGCCGGCCGGCACGTAACTGTCCGCGTCGAACTTCTTCACGCCGTTCTTCAACCGCCAGTTCCACGTCAGGCGCACTCTCGGGCGCGCCGCGCAGTTCGTGTAGGCGAACGAGGATCCTTCATATTCACCGACAAAATCCCACGTGCCCTTCTCGGCCGTCCACGCCTCCAGCTTGTAACCGGTCGGCTCCCATTCGTTGCCGTCCACGACCGTGGCGGCGGCGCTGAACGCATGGTGCCCGTTCACGAGATACTTGCCGTTCAACTCCGTCCCCTCGACACCGGCGACGTTCGACTCGACGACGACGTTGACATTCTCGTCCGATCCGCGGAAGCGCACCTCGTCCACCATCCGGTTCCAGGCGAGTTCGTTCTCCGTGAGGACCCTGTCGTACAGTCTTACTGCGTGGTACGTGCCGTAGATGGAGCGGTCTGCCGAGGTCGTCGCGCCGCCCCATGAAAACGACGTCGCGCCGATGGACTGGTTTCCGGAGCTGGCCGTCCCGTTTCCGAGCTCAGTCCCCTGCACGAGATACGACCTGCCATCTCCGACGATGCCCGTGGCGTACTTTCCTTCCCAGCCGGTTATGCTCGGCCGGGAAGACGCCGTCACCCACTGCCCGCCTTGATTGTGCTTGAAGTTGAGGGTTGTCGACGTCGTGCTGTTGTTGTTGTCCGTGAAGAAGCCAAGGTCGATCTTGTTGGCGTAGAAGTAGGTCGGATAACGTCCCTTAACGCCGGCCGAACCAGTCGTGTTCTTCGTATGCTGCAGCGAGAGATCGATGTCGGCGACGAGCTGCACGGTGAACATCGTGCCGACGTCCACGCCCGGAGAGACGACGTACGCCGCCTCCTTGCCGTCGAAGAAAAAACCGTTGCGCGCATAGTTCCAGCGGCCCCCGCTGGCGGTAAACGCCGCGTCGGGAGCTCCCGAGACGAGATTCTTCCACATCGTCGCCCCCGGATCGTGCGGCAGCGCCGCGCCCGCGTTGCGGATGCCGTCGAAGTGCGCCACAAGGCCGTTCGTCACGTAGGCGCCCACGTCCAGCCACGTCGCGCCGGCCGGCAGCGAATCGTCGTATATCTCGTCCCAGGCGACAATCTCCGCGGCGAGATACGCCTTCATCGCGCCGCCGCGGTCGGTGGTGATCGCGTCCACGCCCATCTGCGCGTACCTGAGCGCGTCCGCGTCGCTGTTCGGCGTCCACACGGCGAACGCGTAACCCGCCGCCTTCACGGCGGCGACGTCCGGCGCCGTGTACGTGGCCGAGTGGAGAATGTCCACGCCCGTCGCGTTGCACGCTTGGATACGCGAAATCAGGTCCGCGCCCGTGTACGTGCCGCCACTTAGCAGGAGCCACGCCTCGTAGTCGGGCAACGCCTGGCGCACGGCGCTGATGAGGTTCGCGTCAAACGCAATGAACATCACGCGCTCCTTCGTGGCGAGCGGCTGCGCCTGGACGGCGGCGACGACAGTGGAGACGAGGTTGTTCGCGCTGCTCTTCAGCTCCACCACGCACTTCGTCGTCGCATTCGACGCGAGGAGCGCGAGGTAGTCCTCGAATCTCGGCAGCGTCTCGCCTTCCCACTCCGTGTCGATCCACTTGCCGAACGCGCCCACGCGCACGTCCTTGAGGTCGTTCCACGAGGAGGACGTCACGGTGAGGTTCGTGCCGGAACCCGCCGTGCGCCCCGTCGTGCCGTCGTGGATGATCACGGGCACGCCGTCGGTCGTGGCGTATACGTCGCACTCCACGCCGTCCACTTCGCGCGCGAACGCGAGGCGGAACGCCGCCATTGTGTTCTCGGGACGGTCCTGCGACTCGCCCCTGTGCGAGACGATCTGCGGCATTTCCACTGCGCCGGCAGCCAGCGCCAGACAAGCCGCCACACATGCTCCCCATTCTGTTTTTCTCATTTCCTTCACTCCCATTTGCCGCCGAAGGACAGCGGCGGACGCAGATGAATCGCCACAAAAAACAGGGCCGAAGGCACAACTGTTCGCCGGCACCAGCGTGCTGGTTTCACTCGTGTCTGGATCATGATGCACTCGCTCCTAAAAATCAAGCAAGTACATAATACCATTGATTGCCCTTGTCTTGCAACGGCAATCTTTGAAAATCGCGGACTGCGCAGACATTCTTCCCGGCCATTTTTGCGCCGCATCAAGACCGAAGAGGAATGACATGGGCGCGAGTTGCTGTCACTCATTTATTCTCCGTCAGGCGGATGTCGGTCCACAGCGCGGCCTCGTTGTACCAGTCCGTCGGCTCGTTCACAAGCTCAATCTTCACTTTCTTGCCCGTCCACGGTTCGAGAGAAAGATCGTAGGCATGCAGATGGCAACGCTTGGCGGAATCGTCGATGACCGTCGAGAGCAGCGGCGTGCCGTTCACGCGGACGATCAGCCGGAAGTCGCCTCCGGGCGAGTTCGCAACGGCGAAATGGAGCGTGGGATTGCCGTTGGGGACGACGCATGTCCGCGACAGCGTGACAGCCTCGCCCTTTTTCGGCGGATGGGTGCGCACGAATCCGTGAACCGTTCCCTTGGACGTTTCAAGTTCCTCGACGAGTCCGGGCGTCATGTCGGGCGCGTTCGTGGAGGTCTTCCAGCCTGGGAACAGCGCGTCGAGCGTCTTTTGCACGCGGATCGTCGGGTCGGGATCGTACACCTTGTCCGGATCCGGCAGGGTAATGCGGAATCTCTGTTTTGCGTTCTCGGCTTCGGTGAAACGCTCACCCTTCGCGGGGGGCGCCTTCCAGGAAGGAACGAACGGATCGGGGACGGGCCTCTTCACGGGAATCACGAAACGCTCCACGCCGTCCGCGCCCTTCTCCACACGGCCGCCGTGCCGCACCACCACCTGGCGCGCCAGCTTCTCGCACACGGCAAAGAGGGCAGGAAGGTTGTACGCGGTGTAGGAGAAATTCCGGGAATAGTCCAGCTTCTCCACGTACTTCGCGGGCAGCGACTTGAACCCGCGCGCCGTCATCAGGATGCCGCCCACGTTGGAAGGATTGCAGTCGGAATCCCATCCGCACCGCATGGAGAGAACCATCGACTTGTCGAGGTCGCCCTCGCCGTAGAGGAGCCCGAGCACGATGCACGCGCCGTTGAGCCGCACGTCGATGGCTCCGTTTGAATCGCGCAGTTCCTTGTTGAACGGCTTCGAATACGCGCCGCGGATCTTCTCCCAGCACGTCGTCCAGTCCTTCGGGTTCTCCCGGTGCCACGCGCGCACGTTGCGCACCATCTGCGCGTAGTCGCTCTCCGCCGGAATCGCCGCAAGGCCCGCGTCGAGGAGCGCGTCGACGTTATCCGTGAAGAACGCCTCCGCGTACAGGGCGCCGATGAACTGCCCGGCCCATACGCCGTCGCCGTAGTTCATCAGCCGTCCGAAGACGTTGCCGAGGCGGATCGCCTCCTGCGGGCAACCCGGCGAGATGATGCCGGCGTAGTCCGCCTCGATCTGGTAGTCGATGTCGTTCGGGCACTTGTTGAACCGCGGATGCGAGCAGTCGGGCGGCGCGATGCCGCGCCGCAGGTTGTTCCGTCCGGCGCGGTTCGCGCACCAGAGCTTGTACTCGGAGTTCGCGAAATCGATGCCGGCCTGCCGGATGGACGCGTCGAGGCCATGGTCCTCCAGTGTCTTCAGGAAGGTCATCTCCACGTAGATGTCGTCGTTGCCGTACGCCATGCGGAGCGGAAAATCGCTTGCCCACTCCGGCACCTTGTCCGCGGGGATGATCGCGTCTTTCCACTTGAACTCCGTCGGCTGGCCCCATGACACGCCGACCATCTGCCCCACCCATGCGGCCTTCATCTTGTCGCGGTAGTCGTCCAGCGAGAGCGTCCGCACTGCATCCGCGCCCGCCGCCCAAACGCCCGCGCAGATCGCAAGC
>JAFRNO010000501.1 GCA_017430155.1 Kiritimatiellia bacterium
AGGTCGGGTCCTCCGCCGCAAGCGCCTTCATCGACGCGACGAGCTTGTCCTTGTCGGCGGAGCTCTTCGGCTCGATCGCCATGAACATGACGGGCTGCGGCGCGGTGATGCGCTCGAGGTAGCAGGGCTTCATCTCGGCGCAGAGCGTGTCGCCGGTCGTGGCGTCCTTGAGGCCCACGATGGCGCCGATGTCGCCCGCGCGCAGTTCGTCCACTTCCGTGCGGTCGTCGGCGAAGAGGCGCACGATCTTCATCACGCGCTCGCGCTTCTTCGTGCGCGGGTTGTAGACGTTCGCGCCCTTCTTGAGCACGCCGCCGTAGACGCGCACGAAGAAAAGGCGGCCGTAGGTATCCGACGCGATCTTGAAGACGAGCGCGGTCAAAAGTTCCTGCGGATCGTGCTTGCGCGTGACGGGGGCCTCGGACTTGAGGTCCGTCGCCGCGACGGGCGGACGGTCCGTCGGCGCGGGAAGGTAGTCGACCACCGCGTCGAGGAGCGGCTGGATGCCCTTGTCCTTGAACGCGGTGCCGCAGAGGACGGGCACGAACGCGCCCGCCACCACCTGACGGCGAATCGCGCCACGCAGCTCGTCGGCCGTGAGGTCGCCCTTCTCGAGGTATGCCTCCATCACGCCCTCGTCGAGGTCGGCGATCTTCTCGCACAGCTCGGCGCGCGCGAGCTCCGCCTCGTCCTTCAGCTCGGCGGGCACCTCCCCCACCGTGAAGTTCTTGCCTTCGCTCGCCTCGTCGTAGACGATGGCCTTCATCTCGAGCAGGTCCACGACGCCCACGAAACCGTCCTCCTTGCCGATGGGCAGCTCCACGGGGCAGGCGTTCGCCTTCAGCTTCGTGCGCAGCTCGTCCACCACGCGCGCGAAGTCGGCGCCCATGCGGTCCATCTTGTTCACGAACGCGACGCGCGGCACGCGGTAGCGGTCCGCCTGGCGCCACACCGTCTCGCTCTGCGGCTGCACGCCGCCCACCGCGCAGAACACGCACACCGCGCCGTCAAGGACGCGCAGGGAGCGCTCCACCTCCATCGTGAAGTCGACGTGTCCGGGCGTGTCGATGATGTTGACGGTGCGCCCCTTCCACTCGCAGGTGATGGCGGCGGACTGGATCGTGATGCCGCGCTCCTTCTCCTGCACCATGAAGTCGGTGATGGTGTCGCCCTCGTGGACCTCGCCGGGCTTGTGGATTTTCCCGGTGTAGAAGAGGATGCGTTCGGTCGTCGTGGTCTTGCCCGCGTCGATGTGGGCCACGATGCCGATGTTGCGTACGTTTGAAAGTGACTTGTCGTCCATAGGCGGGATAGTATACCACACCCGCTCCCACAATGGAACAGGCTTGTCAGTAGCCGAGATCTTCGTCCACGAGCACCACATGGACGTCCGTGGCGCGCGGACGGCGGTCCATCACCACCGTGACCATGCAGATGCGGTCGGGCGAGCTGCAGTCCGCGCACGCCCCCGTGGCCGCGCACGGCGTCTGCTTGTTCAGGCGCCTGCAGTTCGGCGGGCACGCGTAGCGCTTGATCCGCGCCACGGCCTCGTCGAGGCCGCCGTCCACGAGTTTGTTGCGCCCCACCACGAACACGACCTTCCCCGGACCGTAGATCGACGCCGCCACGCGGTTGCCGTTGCCGTCGATGTTGACGAGCCGCCCGTCCAGGGTGAGCGCGTTCGCGCTCAGGAGGAAGAGGTCGCACGTCAGTTCGCGGTGCATGACCTCCGCCTTCTGCGCGGGCGTCAAGGACGGGTCGCCGTGCCGCAGGATCTCCTTCCCCGCCGCCGCCATCGCCTCGACGAGGCCAAGCGACTTGACCGTCACCGACCCGCCGAAGCCGACCGACCGCGCCGTCTCGGCCTCCTTCATCACGTAGTCTCGCGCCTCGTCGCCCGTCGCGCAGCACACGACCGTGAAGCCACGCTTCCGCAGCGCCCCGGCCACACTCTCCAACTGCTCGTTCATTTCTTTCTCCTTTTCTATCGCTGGGACTATTGGGACATCCGGGACAACTGGGACATCCGGGACGATTCTCGGATTTGAGCGAGGCGCCGGTGGAGGCGTTGCCCACGAAACGGGCGTAGCGCTCGAGCCAGCCGCCCTTGATGCGCGGCGACCACGGCTTCTGCGCCTTGCGGCGCTTCGCGATCTCGGCCTTGGTGAGCTTCACGGAAATGGCGCGGTTCGGAATGTCGATCGTGATGGAGTCGCCGTCCTTCAGGAGGCCGATGAGGCCGCCTTCGGCGGCTTCGGGCGAGACGTGCCCCACGCATGCGCCGTGCGTCGCGCCGCTGAAGCGTCCGTCCGTGATGAGCGCCACGCTCTCGCCAAGGCCCGCGCCGATGATGTAGCTCGTGGGCGCGAGCATCTCCTGCATGCCCGGACCGCCCTTCGGCCCCTCGTAGCGAATCACCACCACGTGGCCGGGCTTCACCTTGCCGCCGAGGATGCCCGCGCAGGCCTCCTCCTGCGAGTCGAAGCAGATGGCCTTGCCGGTGAAGTTCATCATCGACGGCGCCACGCCGCCCTTCTTCACCACGGCGCCGCGTTCGGCGAGGTTGCCCCAGAGCACGGCGAGGCCGCCGTCCTTGGAGTAGGGATTGTCGAGCGTGCGGATGACATCGCTGTCAAGAATGGCAGCGCGCTGGACCTGCTGGCCGAGGGTTTTGCCGCTGACGGTCTTCGCCTTGAGGTTGAGGAGCTTCTTCGGGAGGCGCTTGAGGATCGCCATGATGCCGCCCGCGCGGTCGAGGTCGGCCACGTGGTAGTGTCCGCTCGGCGCGAGCTTGCAGATGTACGGCGTGCGCGCGGAGATTTCGTTCATGCGCTCGAGCGAGTAGTCGACGCCCGCCTCGCGCGCGATCGCGAGCGTGTGCAGCACGGTGTTCGTGGAGCCGCCCATCGC
Source organism: Kiritimatiellia bacterium (assembly GCA_017430155.1). GTDB lineage: Bacteria > Verrucomicrobiota > Kiritimatiellia > RFP12 > UBA1067 > RUG572. The sequence goes on from JAFRNO010000501.1 coordinate 2,911, forward strand.
CATGTCAAGCGTGAGGGCGTTGTCGAGCGAGGCCTGCGTCACGAGCTCGCGCGGGAGCGGTCCGCCCTTCTTCGCCATCGCCACGGCGCGGAACGCCGCCTGGCGGTAGAGCTCCCTGCGCTTCGGATCGATGGCGAGCACCGTGCCGTTGCCGGGCAGCGCGAGGCCAAGCGCCTCGTAGAGGCAGTTCATGGAGTTCGCGGTGAACATACCGCTGCACGAGCCGCAGCCCGGGCAGGATGTCTCCTCAACGGCCTCAAGCTCCTTCTTCGTGATCTTTCCGACGTTCTGCGCGCCGACCGCCTCGAACACCGAGTTGAGGTCGGTGTCCTTGCCGGTGGCGGGATGCTTCCCCGGAGCCATCGGGCCGCCCGAGGCGAAGATGGTGGGGATGTTCACGCGCAGGGCGCCGATGAGCATGCCGGGCACGATCTTGTCGCAGTTCGGCACGCAGATGAGCGCGTCGAAGCAGTGCGCGCGCGCGATCGTCTCCACGCTGTCCGCGATCAGCTCGCGGCTCGGGAGGGAGTACTTCATGCCGGGATGCGCCATCGCGATGCCGTCGCACACGGCGATCGTGTTGAACTCCATCGGCACGCCGCCCGCCTCGATCACGCACTTCTTGATCCATTCGCCCACCTTGTTGAGGTGGCAGTGCCCCGGCACGAACGACTCGTAGCTGTTGCAGATGCCGATGAACGGCTTTTTCATGTCCGCGCGCTTCATGCCCGTGGCGAAAAACAAACTGCGGTGCGGCGCGCGTTCGTTGCCCGCCTTCACCTGGTCCGATACCATCTTCTTCATTTTTCTAGTTCCTCGTTTGACGAATGGAGTGAAGATTATACCAAAGAACGGCGCATCCGGCGCCGCAAATCTCAGTAGCGCTGGAGGAGCTCGAGCATCTTGCGGTCGAGCTTGTGGCCCTCGAACTCCTCGTATTCCACGTCGGCGCGCTCGGAGTCGAGGATGCCGTTCGTGCCGCGCAGGTTCCAGAGCGCCCATCCCATGCCGCGCTCCTTCCAGAGCGCAAGGTAGTCCTCGAACACGTCCAGCACGATGTCGTGCGGCGTCATCTTCCACACGCCGAACTCGCCGGCCATCACGAACGTGCCGTTCGCGAGCGCCTCCTCCCACGGCTCGATCATGCGGCGGTAGAGGTACTCGCGCCCCGCGTCGGCGTAGCGGCGCGGACGCGCCGGCGCGTCCGCGGAGACGAACGGCACCTGCGCGCCGAACCCGGCGAAGACCTGGCGGAAGTTCTGCGGCGACGCCCAGTCCTTGCGCACGTTCAGCTCGGCCGTGCGGCCGTCGGACGCGGTGAACGCGAGCGATGCGATGTCGATCCAGTCGCCCGAGACAACCTCCACCGCGAGTCGCCGCGCGCCCTGCGGCAGGTCGAACGCGGTCACGCCCGTGTAGGATCCCTGGTGTATCTTCCATTCGGGATAGTACTTCACGCCGTTCCAGTCCGGCGCGCCCGGCTTCGGGTCGAAGACGGCCTCCGCGACCGTCTTGCCGTCCGCCGTGAAGCGCACCTTGACCGGACCCGACACCCGGTCCCAGCGCGCGGACACGCGGCACGGCGGCACGTTGCTCACCTCCAAGGGCGCGCGGAGTTCGGGCTTGCCCCTTCCGGCGAGGATGCCCGCCGGCGCGTCGAGCGAGAGCGGCCACACCGGCTTCGCGCTCGGCGTGCCCACCCAGGGCGCGAGGTAGTGGCTCACGCTCATCGGCTCGTAGCCGCGCGTGGCCTGCCCCACGCCCTTCATTCCGTAGGCGGCCTTGAGCGGACGCCGTCCCCACGCGATGCCGTCCAGCATGACGAAGCGCGTCGGATCCTCACGACGGATCGCGTCGACGAGGAGCTTCACAACGGGCGCGTACTTCTCCTCCGAGACGTCCGGCGGCTCGTTGAAGAGGTTGAAGCTGAGCACCTCGTTCGGGATCCCCTTCCAGCGCTTCGCGAAGTACGCCCAGTGGAGGGCGCAGACGCGCTGCGCCTCGGGATCGGTGAAGAGGTCGCGATCCTCGCGCGGACGCGCCACGGTGTAGCCGGGGCAGCGGTGCATGCACACCTGCACGTGAACGCCCCATTTCCGCCCGAGCGCGATCGCGCGGTCGATGTACGCGACGGCCGACTCGTCGATCTTCTCCCAGTCGCCGTCCACGATCCAGAACCGGTAGTCCATCGGAAGGCGCGCGAAGTTGAAGCCCCACCCGTGCA
>JAFRNO010000502.1 GCA_017430155.1 Kiritimatiellia bacterium
AGGGCGGTCGCCCCGCGACCGCCGCTTGGTAGGGACGCCTCCAGGAGGCGTCCGCAAACGGGAGGGCCGCGCTTGTCGCGGCCTTCTCTTTTTCTTTTCCTCTTTGCTGCTTGACATTTGCGACACAAACTGATATACTGTCACAATGTTTCTTTCACCCAAAAAAGGACAAGTGCATGAAAAAGCTGAATCTGGCAGTCGCCGGTGTGGCGTTGACCGGGTTTTCCGCGTTCGGCGCGGGTTTCGCCCTGTACGAGGGCTCCGCGTCGGGTACGGCGCTCGGTGGTGCCGTGATGGGCAAGGCGCAGGACGCCTCGACCGTTTTCTACAACCCTGCGGCGATGTCGGACTTCACGAACGTGGTGGTAACGGTTGGCTTCGTGACCGAACACCCCACGGCGGACACGGCCATCAACGGGCATCATGGCCGCAAGATGGATCCCGGCGCGTTCGTGCTGCCGCACACCTATGCGGTCGTGCCGCTTCCCTACGACTTCTCGTTCGGCCTCGGCTTTGCACCAGAGTTCGGTCTCGGCACGCACTACAACCAAGACTGGGAGATGGCCTGGAACACGCGTAGCACGTTCGTGGAGGGCCTCACGCTCAACCCGAACATCTCCTACCGCATCACGGACAAGTGGAGCGTGGCGGCCGGTATCCGGCTCTTGTACTTTGAGTTCGACCAGTATTCCCATCCGCAGGCCGTGAGCGACGGCAACTACTACGGTTCCATGCGCAACCACCTGAAGGGCGACAACGGCTTCACCGACTGGGGCTGGGAGCTTTCCACGCGCTACCGGTTCACGGACACGATCTCCGCCGGCGTCCTCTACAAGTCGTACATCGACACGAAAGTGAAGGGTTACAACCACACGCGCGTCAAGTCCCGCGACTACTCCGCGGCCGAGGCGCAGGCGCAGGCCCAGGCCGACGCGGCCGTGCGCGACCGTCTCACCGCGATGGGCCTCGCCGGCACGCCCTACTGGGACGTCTACTACGCGCAGGCCATGCAGCAAGCCAGCGCGCAGGCGCGTTCGCAGGCCCACGGGATGGTCGATTCGGCGCTCGACTCGGCGGCCGACGGCAACACGGGCAACGCGCACGCGGACATCCGCCTCCCGCAGTCCGTCACGCTCGGCGGCAACTGGGACGTGACGGAGACCGTCCACCTCGGCTCGTCGCTCACCTGGACGGAATGGTCCTCCATGCCGGAAATCAATTTCCACCTGCCTTCCGGCGTCAAGACCACGAAGCTCAACTGGCACGACGTCTACCGCATCGGTCTCGGCGGCGCGTGGGACTTCCACGAGAACTTCTCGCTGCTGGGGTCCTACGTGTACGACATGGATCCCTGCAGCCACCGCCGCAACGACGGTTCCACGATGCTGCCGCCCGGTGACCGCCACATCGGCACGATCGGCCTTCAGTGGCACTACGGCAACCTGGACGTGACGGTCTGCTACGGCCTCGTGTTCATGATGTCGCACGACGCCCACTTCATCGACGCGCAGGGCAACGACTGGAAGTTCGACACGCACAACGGCATTTCGCAGTCCGCCGGCGTCTCCGTCAGCTATCGCTTCTGACGCGCCGCCGTCAGAACGTGGCGCGGATGCCGATCTCGAACGTGCGCGGCTCGCCCACGAGGCACTCGTAGTAGTGGCGTGCGGATTCGAAATACTTCTCGCCGAACAGGTTGCGCACGCCGAGGGTGAGAATCCAGTCTTTGCTGCCGCCGAACTTGGAAAGTGGCATTGAGACGTTGACGTCGAAGATGTGCGACGGATCGAAGCGCAGGTCCTTGTCCACGTAGCTGCCGCGCATGGTGGCGTAGCTCATCGAGCGGAACCGGTAGTTGCCGCCGATCACGACGTCCTCCATGAATCCCCAGTCGAAGCGGTAGGAGGTCGAGAACGAGAAGGTGTGCGCCGGATAGCGTTCGAAGTCGCGTCCTTTCTCATGGGGTGAAACGTTGCGGTCCGTGTACCAGTTGTAGCCGTACATGCCCATGAGGGTCCAGTTGTCGGTGACGTCGCCCGAGACGGAGAGCTCCACGCCGCGCGAGGTGTTGCGTCCGTCGTAGGTGTAGTAGCCGGTGGCGGTGTCCGCCTCCGGCACGTTCTCCTGTTCGATGCGGTAGGTTGAGAGCGTCACCCACAGCTTCTCGGCCGGACTCACGCGCACGCCGCCCTCGTACTGCGTGGCGCGCCAGGGCGTGGTGGGGCTGCTGCCGTCCGCGTTGCGCAGGCCGAGCATGGGCGTGCGCGTCTGGGAGAGGTTGCCGAAGAGGACGAGCCAGTCGAGCGGACGGATCGTGAGGCCGCCGCGCGGCGAAAGGGCGTCTGCGGAGGTCGCCCAGTAGCGCGTCGAGGTGATCGCGCCCGTTCGGGCGTCACGCGTGACGGACGTATAGGCCTCCTGCTCGAAGTGGTCGTAGCGGAGGCCGCCGAGGAGCGTGAACCAGCGCCAGTTGACGGAATCCTGCAACAGCAGACCGTAGCGCGACGTGGGCGTGCCGAAGCCGCCGGACGATTCACGGTAGTAGTAGTCGGGCTGGATGACGAGGGAATTCTTGATTTCCAGCGGCAGTTCCTTCGTCCAGATCGAGCGGGTATAGAGGTTGTAGTTCCGGCTGACGGAATCGGCCTCGCTGAAGCCCGAAGTCATGTATTTTTCGCCCGAGAGCCACCGGCCGGTCTCGTAATAGTTCAGCAGTTCGTCTCCCGTGCCGTTGTACGGCTCCTGCATGGAGAAGTCCCATGACGAGAACATCATGCCCGCGCCGAACTTCAAGAGCCACTCCTCCGTCACCTGCCAGTCGAGCCACGGGTTCACCATGAAGCTCTCGTAGGTGGCGCGGTCGCCGCGCCGGCAGGAGGATTCATACCAGCTGTAGCCGCCGCCGGGGTGTCCGCGGAACACCGGCACGCCGATGTAGCCGGGCTGGTCGGTGTACTGGAACATCGACTTCACGCCCATCGTCACGTCGTCGCCCGCCTGGGCGATCACGGACGGCGCCACGGTGAACGACTCGCGCGGGCGCGCGCCTTTCTGGATGCCCTGGTGGATGTAGGTCGGCTCGTAGTAGTCGGCCGTGCCGATCACGCGCACCGCCGTCTTCCCCTCCAGGGCCGTTTCGTTCACGTCCACCATGCCGCGCTGGCGGAACGTGTGCTTGCCCACGGAGGTGTTCGCCTGCAGGCCGATCTCGTCCTTGTCGAGGCGGGCGCTCTTCATGTAGAGGTTCACCGCACCGCCGCCGCCCGAGGCGTTCTGCGAACCGCCCGCGCCGCCGGCGAGGGAGCCGATGGGGCCCTTGACGATCTCGATGCGCTCCAGCAGGAACGGATCCATGAAGAGGCCGGCGCCGCGCCCGATCGGCAACACGCCGTCGAACGCCGGCTCCGTGCCGCCCATGCCGCGGATGGTGAACTGCCCGGGATTGCGCACGAGGAGCGACTTGCCTCCCGTTTCGATGCCCGGTACGTAGCGCAGGAGGTCATGCAGGTCGGTGGGGTTGTGCTCGCGGATGTAGTCCTCGGTGAGGGTGTCCACTACCGTCGGCAACTCCTCCGGCGGCGCGTCGGTGAACGTGGCGCCGTTGACGACGGCGGGACGGTACCGCGAAAGAGCGGTTGCCTCAACGACGACGGTCTCAAGGTAGGGGACGTCGTTTGTAGAAGCTTCCACTGCGATTAGAGCGGCTGGGAAAAGCACGGCTGTGTAGCTGACAAAGGGTATTATCTTCATGACATTTGAGTAAACGCCGTCCGGTTTTTGTAGGTTCAATCCTTCAGGTGAAAATCAAGGGGGAGGCGAACCGTATAGGGAACATTGACAGAACCCTGTCGCGCCGAATTGAAGGGCGCGCGCTTGGCGGCCTGGATGGCGGCCTGATCTAACTCCGGGAAACCGCAGGATTTGAAAACTCGTACATGATCCACAGTGCCTTCAGCCGATATGTCCAGTTCAAGGATGACAATGCCTTCCTCGCCGCGCTGGCGCGCGCCTTTGGGGTATTCGGGTTTGATGCGGCGGCGGGGTGAGGGCTGCTTGTCCACTTTGACACGCGCCTGGGAAGGCGCGGGCGCGGGCGGGATCTCGACGGACGGAGGTTGCTGCGGCTGCGGTGGTGGGGTTTCTTCGGGGGGTGGGGAATGTGTGTTTTTTTGATCTGGGTTCGGCTCGGGTTCCTGTTCGGTGACAGGAGGAGGCGGCGGTTCGATAACGGGCAATGGGAGGTCAATGGTTGGTGGTGGCGGTGGTGGCGGCTCGACTGTTGGCGGGGGCGGAAACTCGACGGCTGGCGGCGGCGGCAGGGGCTCGATGACGGCTGGCGGCGGCGTGGGGGGAGGAGGTTCAACGGCGGGAGAAGGCGGCTGGGCCGCTGGGGTGGCTGTTTCTTCGGGCGTTTCGGAGAAGGAAAGGTCGACCGAGGTCATGTCGAGTTCGGGAAGGGTGGCGTTGTCGGATGAAAACCAGCCGAGATACGCGGCACCGGTGATCAGTGCGGCGTGGGCGGCGAGCGCGCAGGCGAGGGCGCAGATCGCACGGATGATGGCGCCCCGCATCAGTTGCCTCCGGGAGTTCTGTTATCGCCGATATCATCGGCGATCTCCCCCGCCTTCCCGCTCACCTGGAAGCTGGCCTTCTCCACGCCGGCGGCCTTGAGGCGGGCGAGCAGCTCAATGCCCACGCCAAGGCTGGCCTTGCGGTCGGCGGAGATGAGGACGGGCGTCTCCTTGCGGATGTCGACGAGGCGCCTCACCGCCTCGACGAGGTCGTCTTGCGACAGCGGGCGGCCGTTGAGCTGGAGCGCGTCCTGCGCGTCGATCGTCACGACCACGCGTTCGCCTTTCTCTAGCGCGCCTGCGGCGGCGGGGAGATCCACCTTGAGACCATGGTGCACTGCCATGTTGAAGACCGAATAGACGAAGAACACGAGCACGAGGAACATGACGTCCATGAGCGACACCATCTCCACGCGCGCTTCGCGCTTCAGGAAGGGGCTTTTAAGCTTCTTCTTTGTCGTCTTCTTCGTTTTCATCTTCTTCGTCTTCGAGGCGGGCGGTCGCCTTGGCGAGCAGGCCGAGCAGGAAATTGTAGGGGAACACGAGGATCAGCGTGGCGATGAGGCCCGCCGCCGTGGTGATGAGCGCCTCGCCGATGCCGGCCGTCGCCGCAAGGGGGGATGCGGCGTCCGACACCTTGAGCGCGCCGAAGGTCTGGATGATGCCCGTCACGGTGCCGAGGATGCCGAGCATCGGCTCGGCAGTGATGATGGTGGAGAGCAGCCCGAAACCGCGCTGGAGGCGGTTGAGAGCCGCCTGCGGGTCGGCCGCGCGTTCGTGGTTGCGGAAGAATGCGTAGAAGGCGTAGAGTCGGTCGAAGACGATGGCAACGCCCACGATGGATAAAATGAGGATGGGCCACATCACGGGGCCGCCCTCGCGGAAAGACTGGAATATCTGCGAAAATGTCGGCATATTATTTTAAACGCACGAAAGGGGGTTTTCGTTCATCGCGATGGAATCATATGCAATTCGTGCATACACCATTCCATAAGACGGCTTTTTGTGCTATAATACGTTCATCCATTTGGAGAAATTAAGAAGAACAGAGAAGATGGCCGGACAGATTTCATTTGAGCCGCCACGCGGAATGCGGGATTTCTATCCCGAGGACATGGCGTGGCGCAATCGCGTGTTCGACGCGTTCAGGGCCGCGGCGGACGCCGCGGGCTTCGAGCCGTACGACGCCTGCGTCGTGGAGAACTACGATCTGCTCGCGCGCAAGGCGGGCGAGGAGGTCGGGAACCAGATCTACCATTTCTTCGACAAGAGCGAGCGCCACATCGCGCTCCGCCCGGAGATGACGCCCACGCTCGCGCGCATGGTCGCGCAGCGGCAGGGGTCGCTGTCCTTCCCCCTCAAGTGGACGGCCATCGCGCAATGCTTCCGCTACGAGCGCATGACGAAGGGACGCAAGCGCGAGCACTACCAGTGGAACATGGACATCATCGGCGAGGAGAGCGTCCTCGCCGAGGTCGAGGTGCTCGGCGCGGCGTGCGACGCCCTGCGCCGGATGGGGCTTTCGGACGCCGACTGGCGCGTCCACGTGTCCTCCCGCGCGCTCCTCGCGGAGCTTCTCGCGGCGAGCGGCATCCCGGAGGACCGCCATGCGAGCGTGTTCCTCGCGCTCGACAAGCGCGGCAAGATCCCCGACGAGGAGATCAAGTACATTCTCCAGCAGGGCGGGCTCGACGACGCGGGCATCGCGAAGACGTTCGAGCTCCTCGACGTGAAGGGCCTCGACGGCGCGGCGGCGCTCGTGGCGTCCGATTCGCCTGCCGTGGCGCGCCTCAGGGAACTGTTCCGCTTGGCGGGTCTCGCGGGCTTCGCGGACCAGCTGCTGTTCGACATCGCCGTGATCCGCGGCCTCAGCTACTACACGGGCATCGTCTTCGAGTGCTTCGACACGGCCGGCGAGTTCCGCGCGATCTTCGGCGGCGGCCGCTACGACAGCCTGCTCACGACGATCGGCGGCGCGCCCACGCCGGCGGTGGGCCTCGGCTTCGGCGACGTGGTGGTGACGGAGCTCCTCAAGGCGCGCCTCGGCGCGGACGCCGCGCAGGCGAAGAAGGGCGTGTACGTGGGCTTCATGTTCCCCGAGCAGCGCGACGCCGCGCTGGCGCTCGCGGCGAAGCTGCGCGCGGCGGGCGAGTGCGTCAACCTCGCGCTCAGGAAGCAGAAGCCCAAGCAGTTCTTCGCGCATGCAGGCGCGTCCTCCTGCGCGAAGGCGGTGTTCATCGGTCCGGACGACGTGGCGGCCGGCCAGGCGAAGATGAAGGACCTCGCCACACGGGAGGAGACGTCCGTTGCCCTCGCGACTTGACAAATGCGCGGCGGCCGCGTGCGCGGAGCTCGCGGCGCGTTTCACGCGCGTCCGCGCGGGCGTCGAC
>JAFRNO010000503.1 GCA_017430155.1 Kiritimatiellia bacterium
GCTGCGCCTCCTCGAGCGGCATGGCGAGCGGTCCGCGCGTGCGCATCTCCTCCACCCACACCCACGGATAGCGGTAGCTGGCCGACGCAAGCGTCTCGCGCACCCACCGCACCTGCACGGCGGCAGGCGCGAACACGGCCGCGTCGCGGTCCGTCTCGGGCACCACGCGCGCCGTGAACCCTCCGGCACCCGCCGTCCCGCGGACCACAAACGGCGCATGCACGCGTTCGTTGCGCCACGCCGCCGCGCGCCAGACGGCGTTCGTGAACTGCGCGGCGTTCGCCGCGTCCACGCGCACGCGCGGCGTCGCCGACACGTCAAAACCGCACGCCGGCAGCGCGGCGCAGACTGCCCACAAGGCAAACAAGTGTCGTGGTGCAACTAACATGTCAGGACTTCTGCTCCTTCAAATACTGCTTCACGCCGAAGCCGCCTGGATCACTCGAACCCAAGGAGGAACACGGCCGAATTGCCCTGCTGGTGGAACGTGACGGCGGTGCCGTCCACCTTGAACGGCGCGGCGGCGAGCTGGAGGTTCCAGTCGACGGCCTTGAGCGAGACGTTCTTCGGCGCATGGTCAAGCTGCACCGTGATGTCGCCCCAGCCGTTCCGGAATCCGCTCACGAGGACGCCAAACCTCCCGTTTCCGTCGCGCCCCGCCAGGGCGTACAGGGGCTCCTGCGCCTCGGCCTTCACGCGGTCCGGGTAGCGCATCAGGTCGCCGTACGCCTTGAAGCACCAGTAGGAGTCGGTCAGTTCGCGCTTGCTGCGCTCGATGAGCCCCCAGCCGACGGCGTCCGGCCCGGTGGTGTAGTAGCAGCCGATGTCGATGGGCGAATCCTGCCAGCCGATCATGACCGCCGCCGCGAACGCGCCGGCCTCGACCGTGGCGATCTGCTCGTACGCCTTCCTGTGGTAGGGCTGGTTGTTCTCCAGTCCCTTCCACCCGCAGGGGAAGTAGTGCCATTCGTCCAACACTAGCTCGGCCTTCGTGAAGCCGTACCCGTCCACCAGTTCCCGCATCTGGCGCGGCAGCTCGCGGACCAGGAGGTTGTAGTCGTCCGAGTATTTGTGGAAGCTGAAGAAATCGAGCGGCGCGCCGGCCTTAGCGACGGCGGCGAGGAACGGCGCGTAGATGCGCTGGTTGCTCGTGAACCCCGCGCCGCCCACCTTGATGCCCGGATGCTTTTCCTTGAGGTACTTGGCGGTGGTCACGTAGAGGTTGAAGAACTGCTCGTCGGTGCCGGTCCAGCACGCCGGACGCGCGTCCGGCTCGTTCCAGATCTCCCAATACTCGATGTTCCAGTGAAAGCCGTCGGCCCAGCCGTTGTTGTAGTGGTCGACGATGCGCGAGCAGATGCGCGCCCACTTGGCGAAGTCCTCCGGCGGGTGCACGAAGTACTTGACCAGCCCGTGCTCGATGCTCTCGCCGAGGCGGAAGAGGATCTTCGAGCCGTCCCTGACCGCCCGCCCCAGATACTCGTCCGTCTGCTTGAACCAGTAGTTGTCGGGGTTGTTCTCGTCCGCGCGGAAGTTGGCGAAGATCATGTGGACGTCCACCGTCTTCACGCCGTCGTCCATGAGGATGACGTCGTGCGTGCGGACGATCGGCAGGTGCAGGTCTTCCATCGGCTTGATGAACACCTTCCATCCGCCGCTCTGCAGCCGCGCGATGGGCGTGTAGCCGTTGCCGCCGTTGAGGCGCTGGTTCATGCGCCCGGCGGACATGCGCGTTTCGACCGTCACGGTGCGCGCCGCCGGCGCCTTCGCGCCGGCGGACTGCATGCAAGCAGCGGCCGCCAGCGCGGCGGCCACCAATACAGGCATTAAGTTCTTCATGGGCGAAAATTATACAGCATCTCGCCGAACCGCGCAATACCGCTAGAAGCTCAGCGGATGATGATGCGCAATCCTGCGGGAATCTCATATACGCCAAAGCGGACCGTGCCGGCCTCGCCGATGCTGAAGGCTATCTGTTCGGCAGAATTGGGCTGCGATCCTTCAGGCGGAAGAAGCCTGCCTCCGGGCGACACGTCGAAGGATCCGGCGTACTCGAATGGACAGGTCCTGTGCTTGTGCGCGAAATAGGATCCCGAAGCGTAGACTCCGTATCCCGTCCATATGGCGACGCGTCCGCCGCCGCCCGTGCCCTGAAGTTGCGCGCCGGTCGCGTCCTGGTACCCATCGCCGCCCTTGGCGGTGATCTTCGCCTGCGCGCCGCCGGCGAACGATTCGCCCAAGAGGAACACCGTGCCGCCGGAGCCGGAGCCGGAGCGATACATGTTGGCATTGCTATAGTATGCGTCCATGCCGCCGTCGGACGAAACCTCGCCGTGCACGACGATCGGTCCTGACGCCGTCACATGGACGATGCCGCCGCCGGTTCCGCCTGCGCCGTATGAGGAGGCAACGCCGATATCGGTGCCGCCGCCGGAACCGGGGAACACGGGGAACCATTCGTCATCGTACACCTCTCCCGTAAAGCCGTACAACTGACCGTTGACGAGACCCGACTTGCCGCCGCACCCGCCATGTCCGGCGGCATTCGGCTTGTAGCCACCGCCCGGACCGTATCCACGATCGGGCGTCGGCAAGCCGAGGTTCTTGCGCGTGTTGTCCGAATGCGTGCCCAACCCTCCGCGGTGGGACGCCGAAAGGACGCCTCCGTTCGCGACCGTGAGCGAGCCGACGAGGAAGCGCGGCGAACCAAGGTTCCTCCCGTCGCTCGACGCGTACACGTATCCGTTCGTACCAACCGTCATCGCGCCTTCGACGCGCACTTCCGCGCCCCAGTCCATCAATGCGTTCGTCTCCGCCGCGCGGATGGCGAACGAGCCGCCGCCCACGACCGTGAAGTCGCCGCCCACCGCAAGCGAGTTGAGCCGCGTTCCGCCCCAGATCGTCGCCCGGGAAGAGAGGTTCGTCATGCACACGCCGCCGACCTCAAGACGCGCCGCCGCGCCGGTGACCACGAGATTGCCCGCGACCGTGAGCGTGAAACCCTCCTCCATCGGCTGGAAGAAGCCGCGCGTGAACTCCAGGTCGCCGTCGAACGCGAGCGAGGTCAATCCGACGACGCGTCCCGACAGGCCCTTTCCGAAGAGGCGCTTCACGAGCGCCGTGTCGGTGAAGTGGAGCGTGCCGGACTCCGCCGCGTCCTCCCAGACGTCGCGGGTGGCGAGCGAGGAATACCCGGAATAGTGTTCGCCCGCCGCCGCGGAAATGAACAACCCGTCGACGGTCGCGGCCACCTGTGCCTCCGGATCGTAGTCGATCGCGATGCGTCCGCCACCTCCGGGGAAGCCGTTCTTCATGTCCAAGTAGTTGTTGGTCAGCTGCCGCCAATAGCCGACCGGATAGCGCGGATCACCGCCGCTGCCGCCCGCCGCGCTGACCGTGCCGCTGCCGGAGATCGCCTTACACGTGATCCAGATGGAGCCGCCGGCCCCATACGTGTCGCGGCTCCCACCATTGTTGTTGCTGCCACCGCCGTTGGCAAGCACGGATCCGTTCACGGTCACCGAGCCCGACGCCTCGATGCGCACCACGCCGCCGCCAGACCAGCCGCGCAGACGCGTCACCTCGCCGCCATAGCTGATCGGCATGTCTCCACCCGAGCCTGCCGTCACGGGATGCGCGGCGTCGCCGTAGATGACTTTCTGCGTGTTCGAAAGCAGCCAGTACGACGAGCCACGGCCGCCATGCCATGCACCGGAAAATCCCGCATAACCTGTCGGAATGCAAGCGTGCCCGCCGGCGCCAGGACCGAAACCATAGTTTGAGAGAGCCGAATACTTCAAGGTGCCATTCGCGTTTACGTTCGTCCAAATTGCCCCGGACCACCCTTTTTGCGAGACGTCTATCTTGCCGCCGGCCACGATGGCCAGGTTGGTGCACACGATGTGGACGCGGGACATCTGCGTCTCGTTCGTGAACGGCCCCGCGCACGTGATGACGCCTTTGTTCGCGATCGTGATGTATTGTGCGGTGATCGTCGAGTTGGCGTTCGACACGGTGATCGTGGCGTCTCCCGAGCCGTTGCCAAGGGTGATCGCGTGCACCGGCGCGATGGCTTCGTCCACGACGACAGACGCGTTCGTGAGCATGACGTCGTAGTTTTCGTCCGGCACGGCGCCGATCGACCAGTTGGCGGCGTCTCCCCAGCGCCCGCCCGCCGCGCCGGTCCAGTAGGCTGTCGGCCGCGCCCCCGACACGATGATGGAGCCGTTGCCGGAAATGAGCCCTGGATGCGATGCGGCCGTCAGCTCCGTGCCTTCCGCCACGGGATTTCCGCCAATGGACAGGCTTCCGACCGAAAGGGACACGTTGTCTCCGAGCATGAACGACGCGTTGTTGCTGACGGCGGCGTTCATCGCGAAGAACTGCCCGCCCGAGCCGCTCTCGACCTCGAACCGCGCACCGTCGGCCAGCTTGAACGACGACAGCTGCGTGAACGTCGCGCCGTTGGCAAGACGGTACACGCCGCTCTTGACGTCGAGCTCGCCGGTCGTCCCCGACACCGTGTTGCTCTGCACGTATACCTTGCTCGCGCTCTGGGGATCCCATTCCATGCCGGCGGTTCCGTCAAACTGCGCGACCATGCCGAACGACGGGATATTCGCGCCGACAAAACGCATCTTGGCGGGCTGTCCGTCCGGACTCGCTATCTTCTCGATCGCGCCGGACAAGAACAACAGCTTTGCAAGGTTCACCTTTGTGATTTTCTGGTCATGCCCGTTGAGTTCAATGTGGCAATTTGCCGTCTCGACCTGGTAATAATTCAATTCGGGCGGAATCACGTTTTCGTCTTCACAGACGATGATGCCGCTGTTCTGGAACCAGTTCATGGACGTGCCGCCCGTACCGTACAGATGAACCTTGGCGCCCTTGCCGGAGTCGCTGACCCAGCATGAACCATAGACAGGCTTGTACAGGAAGACTTCCGCGCCGGTTGCATCCATGTGCAAATCAAGGTAGTTGGTGTGCTTCAAGTTTCCGATGAACCTTGCCTTTGAATTGGTATTCAGCTTGATCCGCGCGCGTCCCTTGCTGTCGACTTCCTGGTTGAAGGTGACGTCCACCTCCGCTGCGACAAACATGGAATAGTTGTTGTTGTAGTCGCCCGTTAACTGCATGGGGATGTTGATTGCCACCGATGCCATGATTTGCATGCGTGCACCCAAGCTCGAGAACTGGTCTTTCCCCTTGTCGAAATAGGCATGCTGCGTGCCGAGCGCGGATCCATTGTAGATGAACGTCTCGCCAGAGCCAGCCGTAGACTTGCCAATGGAGGCGCCCTGCGGCGTCCGCCCGGTTCCGGTCGCTTCAAAAA
>JAFRNO010000504.1 GCA_017430155.1 Kiritimatiellia bacterium
CGCGTCAGCTTCTTTGAGACGAACGTGCCGGTGATTTTGAGTCCGTCCGGGGTGGGGACGGCTTTCTTGACGATGAAGAAACTCCCACCCGGCACGGTTCCGATCGACTTGCCGTTGAGCTCCTCGACCGTCGTGATGCGGTTCACGACGCCCCAGTTCGCATGGGTCGCGTCGACGGGAAAGACGCCTCGGCGTTTGGGCCCCGAGTCGTTGTCGCGCGCGGCGGCCGCAGAGACCGGCGCCGGGGCAAGGCGGCCGACGGCGTTGGAGGAGCTTTCATCCAGGTAGATATAGTCGTTCTGGGCCGCGGCGCCCTCTTCTGCCGATTTCTCGTTTCTCGTGAACCACCCGGTGACGGAATCAACGGCCGCGCAGATGCGGTCGCGCACGCCCGTCGGCAGGCATTCGCCGAGGACGGGCGCGAATCGCCAGACGAGGGCGCAGGAGATCGACGCCACCGCGATGTAGATCGGCCAGAAGGACTTCCCCATGGCGCGGGCTTACTTCACGGGCAGGAGCCGGTCGGCGCCGAAATAAGGACGAAGCACTTCAGGGAGAAGGACGGATCCGTCTTCCTGGAGATGCTGTTCCAGAAGGGCGACCATGAGGCGCGGCAGGGCCACGCCGGAGCCGTTGAGCGTGTGGACGAGCTTCGTCTTGCCGTCCGCGTCCTTGAAGCGGCAGTTCAGGCGGCGGGCCTGGTAGTCGGTGAAGCAGCTGCACGAGCTGACTTCCAGCCACTGCTGCTCGCCGGGCGCCCAGAGCTCGAGGTCGTAGCACTTGGCGGCCGAGAAGCCCATGTCGCCGGACGAGAGCATGATCACGCGGAAGTAGAGGCCGAGGCCCGTGAGCACCTCTTCGGCCTCGTGGACGAGCGTCTCGAGCTGCTGGAACGAGGTGGAGGGGTGGACGAAGTTGACCATCTCGACCTTGTCGAACTGGTGGACGCGGAGCATGCCGCGCGTCATCTTGCCGGCGCTGCCGGCCTCGCGGCGGAAGCACGGCGTGTAGGCGGTGAGCTTCACCGGGCTTTCGGGCGTGATCTTCGGGAGCTTCACGCCGTCGAACACGTCGTCGCGGTAGTAGTTCGTGACGGGCACCTCGGCGGTGGGGATGAGCCAGAAGTCGTCCGCGTTCGAGTGGTAGAGGTCCTCGGCGAACTTCGGGAGCTGCCCGGTGCCGGTCATGGACGCGGAGTTGACGAGGAAGGGGGGCAGCATCTCGGTGTAGCCCTGCTTCTGGCAGTGCAGGTCGAGCATGTACTGGATGAGCGCGCGCTGGAGCTTGGCGCCCTGCCCGAGGATGATCGGGAAGCCCGTGCCCGTGAGCTTCACGCCGCGCGGGAAGTCGAAGATGCCGAGCTTCTCGCCGATCTGCGTATGGTCGGGAATCGGGTAGGCGGGATCCTTCCATTCGCCGACGTGGCGCACGACCTTGTTGGCGGAGGAGTCGGCGCCGGTGGGGATTTCCGGGGCGGGGATGTTGGGGATCATGAGGAGCGTCTCGCGGAGGTCCGTCTCGACCTGGGCGAGCTCGCGGTCGATCTCGGCGATGCGGTCGCCGATCGCGCGCATCTTCTCCTTGGCGGCGGAGACGTCCTGCCCCGCCTTCGCGGCGGCGCCGATTTCCTTCGACGCGCTGTTGCGCTGCTGCTTGAGCGATTCGGTCTCGCCGATGAGCGCGCGGCGCTTCGCGTCGAGGTCCCGTGCGCGGGCGACCTTTTCCTGCTCCACGCCGCGCCGGCCGAGCTGCTCGGCGGTGGCGTCGAAATCATCCCTGATTCTCTTGATGTCAATCATGATCGGTTCCTTCTTTTAAAAGGCGAATATTATACCATATTCTCCGGCAGAATCCCAGTAGGTCACTGGTCGGAGACGTTGATGCTCGATTCGGGGGCGAGGAACATCTCGAGGTCCGCGCGGTCGGCCGGGGAGAAGGTCACGCCGATCTCGCGCAGGTAGGCGTGGGCGGTTTTGCCGGGTTCGCGCGTGACGGGGTAGACGCCGGCGGGCGCGCGCACCTGGCCGGTGAAGGGGTAGCGGTGGAAGAACGCGCCCTTGAGCGAGAGGTCGGCGAAGCGGAGGCCCTTGTGGACCACGAGCACGGCCTTCGGGTACTGGAGCACGCGCACGACGTCGCCGGGCTTGATGCGCGCCCAGTTCGTCTTGGGGTTGAGGCGGTCCAGCGCGGCGCCCGTGGTGCGGTTGTCGCGCGCCAGGCGGTCGCGCGAGTCGCCCCGCTTCACTGTGACGCGGGCGGTCCAGGGGGAGGAACGGTCGGTAAGGAGCAGCTGCATGTTGAGCTTTCCAAGGCGTTCCCACAGACGGGGATGGAGGTCGGCCACGGCCGGACGCTCGCAGAGGCGCTTGATCGTGTCGATGGCCACGACCATCTCGCCCTGACGCTCGGCCGCGGCGAGTTTCTCGAGGAGGACGCGTTCGGCGGCCGGTCGCTGGCGCACGGTGTCCAGCAATTTGGCCGCGTCGCGCGTCGCCTGGGGGTCGGGAGGGGGCGGGGCCACGCGTGCCGGCTGGGCCGGCGCGGCGGGTGTCGGGGACGTGGGGACGGGAGCCGAGGGCGTGCCGATCGGCCGGACGGTGACCGCCTCCGGTCCCTCCGCCGATTCTGCGGCAGGCCTGTCCTCTGCTTCGATGCGCGCGGGTTGTTGCCGCGCAAACAGGCGGGCGAGGATGAACGAGACGACCAGGAGGATTCCAAGCGCCACCAACAACCACCGTAGGCCGTTCGACTTGTCGTCGTCCGCCCGGCGGTTGTGTTCAACGCCGTATTTCCACCTCGTGAACGCCATGCGCTTTCCTTACTTCGCGGAGCCGTCGGCGGGCTTGTCTTCCTCGACGGGGCCCTGCACGGCGTTGCGCGCGACCTCGACCACGACGTCGCCCGCGATCTCGATCATGAACGTCCGCTCCTTGGCCTCCACGATTTTGCCGATCAGGCCGCCGGCGAAGACGACCTTCGTGCCCGCGCGCATTTCCTGGATCATCTTCCGGCGTTCCTTCTCCTTGCGCTGCTGCGGGCGGATCATCATGAAGTAGAAGATGGCAAAGATGATCAGCATCGGCCAGAACATGCCGAAACCGCCGCCTTGCTGCTGCTGGGGGGCAGTCGTCGTGCTCTTTTCTGTCGGCTGGACTTCAATCGCTTGCGTGTCAGTCGCGGCCGTGATCTGTGTCTCACTTGCGGTTTGCGCGGGTTGTGCTGCGGGCGCGGGTTGTGCTGCGGGCGCGGGTTGGGCTGCGGCCGCGGCGGGTGTGGCCCCGTCGGCCGCTGCGAAGAGGAACGTATTCATGTTGTTTCTTCTTTCTCTTGTTGTTCCAAGTGGAACTGTTTACGGAAATCATCGAACGTGCCGGCCACGATGGCGGCGCGCATCTCGCGCATGAACGCCGTGAGGCGGTGCACGGTGTGGATCGTGAGAAGCCGCACGCCGAGGATCTCCCCCGCGTGCAGGAGGTGGCGCACGTAGCTGCGCGTGAAGTTGCGGCAGCAGTAGCAGTCGCACCTCTCCTCGACGGGGCCGAGGTCGCGCTCCCACTTCGCCGCCTTGATGGCCACGTTGCCGTGGCGCGTGAGGGCCGTGCCGTGGCGCGCCACGCGCGTGGGGATCACGCAGTCGAACATGTCCACGCCGCGCGCGACGCACTCCACCATCTGCCGCATCACGCCGAGGCCCATCACGTAGCGGGGCTTCGACTCGGGCAGGTAGGGGACGCTCGCCTCCACGGCCTGGTACATCGTCTCCTCCGGCTCGCCTACCGACACGCCTCCGATTGCGTAGCCGGGGAACTCCATCGCTGCGAGCTCCTCCGCGCAGTGGCGGCGGATCGCGTCGTACGCGCCGCCCTGCACGATGCCGAACACGAGCTGTCCGGGCGCGTGGGGCGCCTCAAGCGACATCTTCGCCCACGCGAGGGTCGTCTCCACGCTCTTCGCGGCGCGCGCGGCGTCGCACGGCCACGGCAGGCACTCGTCGAACACCATCGCGATGTCGCTCGCGAGGAGGCGCTGCACCTCCATCGACTCCTTCGGGCCGAGGAACACGCGCCGTCCGTCGATGTGGCTGTTGAACCAGCAGCCCTCGGGCGTGAGCTTGCGCATCTTCGCGAGCGAGAACACCTGGAAGCCGCCGGAGTCCGTGAGAATCGGCCCGTCCCAGCCCATGAAGCGATGGAGTCCGCCGGCGTTCGCCACCACGTCCGCACCGGGACGCAGCATGAGGTGGTACGTGTTGCCGAGGATCATCGTGGCGCCGTTCTCGCGCAGGTCGCGCGGCTCGAGCGCCTTCACCGTGGCCTGGGTGCCCACGGGCATGAACACGGGCGTCTCGACGGCGCCGTGCGCAGTGTACAGTAAACCCGCGCGCGCGCGTGAGCGCGCGTCGCTGGCTTGGATCTCGAAGGTCCCGGGCTGCGGGTCTGTAGTCATGTGCGGGCGATAAGTAAACCAAAAAACGCGTCGGGAATCAAGCCCGGATTGTGGTATACTACGCGCAAAGGAAAAATGGCGAAGATACCGACAACGTCGACCACGCTCCGGCGCGACATCGCGCAGGATTCCCGGAACGCACGCTGGGATGAGTTCGTGTCGCGCTACCG
>JAFRNO010000062.1 GCA_017430155.1 Kiritimatiellia bacterium
CGCACGGCCGCGCGCAGCAGCGCCGAGGGCGGGGAGGCGAAGACGTTGTAGGCGTCGCGCGCGACGCTGCCGTCCGCGCGGCGCACGACGAAGCTCGTCGAGTCGAACGGCGCCGTCACGGTGACGGCGCCCTGGCGGGTGACGGAGAACGCGCCCGCCGGCGCCACCGCCGGGGGCCGGGCGTCCGTCGGGGTGACCGTCCACGTCTTCGGCGGTTCGACCGAGGACGAGAAGCAGCCGGCGCAGAGGAGGAGCGCGGCCGAGGCGGCGGCGCGGGCGGTCATCTGCCCTGCTCCAGTCTTTCGGCGCACCGGTCGGGAAGGCCGGCGTCGCGGATTCTCGCCTGCGCGGCGGCCACGTCGTACTCCAGGCGGCGGAAGCGGATCTGCCGCGCGGACATGTCGAAGAGCACGTACGACGCGCGCGGGTCCCCGTCGCGGGGCTGCCCCACGCTGCCGACGTTGATGAAGAGCTTCTGGCCGAACTCGTACGTGAAGTCGCGCGCCTCGTAGTGCACCACGCCGCCGGGCGTGTTCGCGTAGATGATCGGCACGTGCGTGTGGCCGTGGAAGCAGATCTGCGTGTACTGGTAGTTGAAGTTCGACTCCGCCTGCTGGTTGTCGAACACGTAGCCCCAGTGGTCCGGCATGTCCAGCGTGGCGTGCACGAGCATGAAGCCCATGACGGGCTTCTGGAGCGGGAGGTTGTGCAGCCAGCTCATGTCGTCGTTCGTCAGCTGGCTGCGCGTCCACTCCACCACCTGCGCGGCGGCGGGGTGGAAGTCCGCGAGGTTCGTGTCGAAGTACGACACGTAGTGGTCGTGGTTGCCCCGCACGACGGGGCACTGGAGCTCGTCGCGCACCACGCGGATGCACTCGGCGGGGGCGGCGTTGTAGCCCACCACGTCGCCCACGCACACGTAATGCGTGGCGCCCTGGGTCCGGGCGTCGTCCAGAACCGTCTGGAGCGCCTCGATGTTCGAGTGGATGTCACCGAGAATGGCGTAGACTCTTCCCACTGCGGACGCGTCCTTTCCTCAGCTCTTCAAGACGACGGCCGCCGCCATGCGGAGGTCCTCGACCGTGGTGATCTTCAGGTTCGGGACGTTCGTCTCGAAGATCTTCACCGGTTCGCCGATCAGCTCCACGGCGGAGGCGTCGTCCGTCACCTCCGCCTTCCTCTTCGCCACCTCCGCGTAGGCGCGGCGGATGAGGGACGCGCTGAACGCCTGCGGCGTCTGCACGGCCCAGAGCTTCGAGCGGTCCTCCGTGCGCGTCACGGTGGTGCCCTTCTCGACGAACTTCACGGTGTCCCAGATGTGGCAGCCGACGACCGCCGCGCCCGTCCGCTTGGCGATCTTCACCGTCTCGGCGATCGTCTCGGGCTTCACGCACGGGCGCGCCCCGTCGTGGATCACGACGATGCGCGTGTCCGAATCGACCTCCTTGAGGCCGTTCATCACGGAATCCTGGCGCTTCACGCCGCCCGCCACGACCGCGCGGATCTTGGAAATGCCGAACATGCGCACGAGCGCCTTCGTGGCCACGATCTGGTCCTTCCGAACGACCACGACGATCTGGTCGACGTCCGTGCAGCGCTCGAACGCCAGCAGGCTCCAGGCCAGAACGGGCTTGGGACCGAGGTTCAGGAACGCCTTGTCCGTTCCCGCGCCCATCCGCTCGCTCTTTCCCGCGGCCACGATGATTGCCGTCACCATTAAATCTTGCCTTTCTCTTCTCTCTGTGGACAGTAGTCCGAAATCAATGGAGAGAAGTATATCAAAAAAGACGCGGCGCGTCCAGCGTTCATCGGTTCCGCCAGAACAGGTACGCGCCCAGGGAGAGGAACACGAGGTCGGGCAGGACCGCCGCCGGGAACGGCGCCAGCCACCCGCGCGCGGCGAGCACCATGCAGAGGATCGTGAGTCCGTAGAACGCGAAGAACATCCCCAGCGCGCCGACGATGCCTAGGAATACGCTCTGCCGCCCCGTCGCGATGCCCATCGGGATCGCGAAAAGCGTGATGACGAGGCAGGCGAACGGCGCGACGAGCTTCGCCCAGACGTCGTAGCGGTACCTCCGCCGCGTCTGCTCCTCGAGATTGGGGTGTTCGTCCAGGTAGTCGCGGCGGTCGCGCGTGGACATGTAGGCCCACTCGCAGTTTTCCAGCGCCATGATCTCGGGGCGCTCGTCGAACTCGGGGAAGCAGCGCAGTCCGCCGCCGTCCGCCGGCACCGACGGGTCCGGCGTCTCCACGCCGTTCTCGTACCGGACCACGCGCGGCGCGTAAAAGTACCACATGTCGCCCTTGTAGACGGCGCGGGGCGACGAGATCCGGCGTTCGCGGCGCGCGGAGAGGTCCACCACCGGACCCGTGTCGCGCACCGTCACCTGCACGTTCTCCAGGGCCGTCTCGCCGCGGGACCGGACCATGTTCGCCCGCCAGTGGCGCCCGGACCGCTCGTTGACGTAGAGGATCCGGTTCGCGTCGCCCATCGCCGCGACGTCGAAGTGCACGTCCTTGAACTGCTTCGCCCACGGGCTGTAGCGCGGCACGTACGACTCGTTCACCCACCAGACGGCGCACGCCATGAGCGCCGCCGTCGCGAGGACCGGCTTCACGATCGTGAAGAACCCGATGCCGCTCGCGCGCATCGCCACGACCTCCGAGTGCCGGCAGAAGCGCCACATCGTGTAGAGCGTGGCCAGCATCAGGCACGCCGGCGCCATCCACTGGAAATACGGCGCGAAATACCCCGCGAGGTACGTCGCCGCCGCCGAGACGCCGGGCTTCGCCGCCATGAGCCGGCTGAACGAACCGAAGAGCTCGAACAGCAGGTAGACGGAGATGAATCCCGTCAGGCAGTAGAACAGCGGGACGCAGAACTCGCGGAGGATGTAGCGCGTGAGGATCTTCATGGGCAGGTGCTACCGCGCGAGCCAGCCTCCGTCGCAGGCGTACATGAAGCCGGTCACGTAGTCGCTCGCCGGTGAGGCGAGGAACACGCAGAGCCCCTTCAGGTCGTCGGGCGTGCCCCAGCGCCCCGCGGGGATGCGGTCGAGGATCGCCTTGTTGCGCTTCTTGTCCTCGCGGATCGGACGCGTGTTCTCCGTGGCGATGTAGCCCGGCGCGATCGCGTTCACGCAGATGCCGTGCTTCGAGAGCTCGTTCGCCATGAGCATCGTGAGCGACTTGATGCCGCCCTTCGCCGCCGCGTAGCCGGGGATGAGGATGCCGCCCTGGAACGAGAGCATCGAGCCGATGTTGATGATCTTGCCGCCCTGGCCCTGCGCGATCATCTGGCGCGCCGCCGCCTGGCTGAGGAAGAACGGCGTGGAGAGGTTGATCGAGATCACGTCGTTCCAGTTCTTGGCCGAGTGCTCCACGAACGGCTCGCGGCGGATGATGCCCGCGTTGTTCACGAGGATGTCGAGGCGGCCGAGCGCCTTCACCACCTTCGCGACGATCTTCGGGCTCTCCTTCTCGCCCTTCGCGAGGTCCGCCTTGACGCAGAGGACCTTCCGCCCGAGCGCCTTGACCTTCTCCGCCGTCTCCGACATGTCGATCACGTCGACGATCGCGATGTCCGCGCCCGCCTCGGCGAGCCCCAGCGCGTACGCCTGGCCGATGCCGCGCCCCGCGCCCGTCACCACGGCCACCTTGCCGTCCAGCTTGAATTTCTCCAGAATCATCTTCGCTCCTCTCGCTAGTTGTTCACTATTCACTATTAACTATTCACTTGCAATCAGCGCAACGCGCTGATTGCGATCCCGTCCATGTCGTCGAACACCTGGTTCTCGCCACCCATGGCCCAGCAGAAGGTGTACGCGCGCGTGCCCACGCCCGCGTGGATCGACCACATCGGGCTCACCACCACGTCGTGGTTGTGCATCGCGAGGTGGCGCGTCTCGTCGCCCGCGCCCATGAAGTGGAACACCGCCGCGTCCGGCGCGATGTCGAAGTACATGTACATCTCCGTGCGGCGCTCGTGCGTGTGCGCGGGCATCGTGTTCCAGTTGCTGCCCGGCTCGAGGCGCGTGAAGCCCATCACGAGCTGGCAGCTCTCGCACTTGCCGGGGAGGATGAACTGGTGGATCGTGCGGACGTTGCAGTCCTCCACCGTGCCGAGGTGGCGGTGGTTCGCGTCCTCGAACTTGATGAGCTTCGTGGGATACTCCTTGTGCGCGGGATAGCTCGCGAGGTAGAACTCGGCCGGCTTCTTCGCGGCATTCGAGGCGAGCAGCACCTTCTTCGCGCCCTTGCCCACGTAGAGGACGTCAAGCGGACGCAGCGCGTACTTCTTGCCGTCCACGGTCACCGTGCCCGGGCCGCCGATGTTGAGGATGCCGAGCTCGCGGCGCTCGCAGAAGTAGTCGCTCGCGAGCTCCTTGCCCGCCGGCAGCCCGAGCGGCTTCGTGGTGGGCACCGCGAAGCCCGCGATGCCGCGCTCCACCTCGCAGTACATCAGGTTCACCTTGCCCTTCTCGTAGAGCTTGGTGTTGAGGAACGCCGCGCGCAGTTCCTCCGTGGTCATGCGCCGGTATTCGTTCTTGCCGGTCGTGTAGCGTACTTCCATTTGAGACTCCTTCTGGTTGTAAAGACGCAATAGTATACCATAAACCGGGCGGCCGCGCGGGAGCGCGGCCCTCCCCCGTCACCGCGCGCTCTGGTCGGCGTCAAGCCCGGGCATGTCGCGCGCGCCCACGGGACCGCCGTCCGAGGCGAGCGTCCAGCCGGGCGAGCCGGGCTTCAGACGGTAGTCGCGCTTCGCGGGGTCAACGAACTGCGGCTCGGCGAAGACGGAGTCGAGGTCCATCTGCAGCTCCTTCACGTAGTCCGCCCAGGGGTAGAGGCGCCGGTCCTTGCCCTCCTTCCAGCGCATCGTCGGCACGTCCCCCTCGTTCCACACGAGGTTGCGCGCGTGCAGGAGGCCGTACCGCCAGTCGAGCGCACTGCGGCACGTCCACTCCGTGGCGCGGCAGAAGATGTTGTCGCGTACGACGAAATTCGTGGTCGCGGCCCGGTTCGAGTAGTACATGAGGTGCGCGCCGTTGGGGTCGGGACGCTGCTCGTGCGCCCAGCCGGACCCGGCGTCCACGCACGTGTTGTGCTCGAAGCGGATGTTGCGCGTGAGCTTCGCGTTCCAGTACTCGAACGAGTACTCGCTGTTCCAGATCACGTTGTCGCGCCACGTCACGTCCGTCTCGTCGTCGTTGCGCCCCTGGTTCGTGAGCGCCGCGTCGTAGACCTCCCACAGGCGGTTGCGCTCCACGAGGTTGCCCGCGCAGTTGCCCCAGAACTCGATGCCGTTGCCGAAGCGGACGGGATAGAGGATCCGGTTCGTCTTCTCGTCGCGCCGCCAGAACTGGAGCCCGCCCCCGATCCAGCAGATGTCGCAGTTGCGGATCGTGATGTTGCGCGTCGAGCCGCCGCCGAACCCGTGCGCCGCGCCGTAGCGCACCCAGAGGCCGTCGTACACGACGTCGTGCCGGCCGTTCTCGTTCACGACATGCCGCGTCATCGCGAGCTCGATCGACTTGAACGCCTCGCCCGGGTTGCGCGGGAACTTCACCACTACGCGCATGTCCTCGGGATCGTACCAGAAGTCCAGGTCATTCTCCATGCGGACCGACTTCTCCCACTTCGGGGTCTTCGGCACGTCCCAGTCGGGATTGCGCCACTTCTTCACGCCCCATCGCGCGCCGTGGTCGCAGATGAAGATGCCCACGTCCGCAGGGATTGAGACGTCCGCGTCCACCTCCGCGCGCCACGCGCCGAGGATGCGGAAGTCGAACGTGCCGCCCACGGGCAGCACGTCGCCGATCGCGAGGTGGAAGCACGGGTCGGCCGTGAGCTTCGCGCCCTTGATCTCCGTGAGCAGCACCGACACCTCGCGCCAGTCCGCGCCGACCAGCTGGTCGCGCCGCAGGAGGCCGCCCGCGTGCGAACCGGTCCACGGGAAGCGGTTCTGCATGAGCCGCACGCCCTTGAGCGGGAACGGCTTCGACGCGCGCACCTGCATCTTGAGGAGGACCGTGCCGGGGAACCCCTTCATCTTCGGCCCCCAGATCTGGATGAGGTGCGGTCCCCGCCGCGCGCCCTCCCCCGTGCACGTCACGCGCCAGAACGGCGCGCCGCCCTCCTCGGACATCTTCCGCAAAGTCCCCTTCATGCCTTCCTGGAACGACGGCCCGCATTCATCGCCTGCGGACGGCGTCCACACCGCCTCGTGCAACTTCGGCGAAGCGATGCGCGTGGACCAGAATCCCGGCTTCAACTCAAACCAGTCCTCGGGGCGCGACCGGTCCACGGACTGCTGGAGAATGGGCTTCGGACCCGTGCCGTAGCTCATGTACGTGACGGGGTTCCCGAGCTCGCCCGAACGCGGCGCGAGCGTCCCGCGCCAGAGTCCGCCGCGCCTGAAGCGCACGACGTCGCCGGGACGCAGTTCCGCCGCGTTCACCTTCTCGAGCGACCGCCACGCCGCCTGCGGACTCGTCCCCGCCGCCGCGTCGTCGCCCGCCGCGCTGTCCACGTAGTAGTCGGCGCCCCCCGCCGACAGCACCACCATCGCCGCCCCCGCAATTCCTAAAAATTTCTTCATTTTGTTCCTTGCTCTTTCTCGATTACTTGCTGGTTTCACCGATGGCGATAGTATACCACATTTCCGGCGCACGGATGTAGACGTTCAAGTACGGCGGCACGTCTGCGAACAAGCAACATGCAGCTCCAGGTCGCCCGCGTCGTGGGGCAGCCCGGAGCTGTTGTGGCGGGGCCGCGACAAGCGCGGCCGCTCCCGAGGTTATGTCCTTACGCCTGCTGCTGCGCGGCGGCGTCGGCCTCCTTCATCGCCTCGCGGCGGGAGAGCTTGATGCGGCCGCGGTCGTCCACGCTCAGGCACTTCACGCGCATCTTGTCGCCGACCTTGCAGACGGCCTCGACGTTCGGGACGCGCTTGTCGCTGAGCTCGGAGATGTGGCAGAGGCCGTCGATGCCGGGGAGTATCTGCACGAACGCGCCGAACTCCTTGATGCCGGTGACGGTGCCCTCGTAGATCTTGCCGGGTTCGGCTTCCGCCGTCGCCGCCTGGACCTCCTTCTTGGCCGCCTCCATCATGTCGCCGAGCGTGGCGAAGATGGAGACGATGCCAAAGTCGCCTTCCTCCTCGATGTCGATCTGGGCGCCGGTGCGCTCGCAGATGCCGCGGATCGTCTCGCCGCCCTTGCCGATGAGCGCGCCGATCTTGTCCGCAGGGATCTTGATGACCTCCATGCGCGGCGCGTAGGGGCTGAGCTCGGCGCGCGGCGCGGGGATCACGCCTTCCATGAAGTCGATGATCTTCAGGCGCGCGTCGTGGGCCGCCTTGATGGCGCCCTCCACGAGGTCCCACGTGAGGCCGCGGAGCTTCAGGTCCACCTGGAAGCCCGTGATGCCCTTCTTCGTGCCGCCCACCTTGAAGTCCATGTCGCCGCAGTGGTCCTCGGCGCCGAGAATGTCGGTGACGAGCACTTTCTGCGACTGGTCGTCGTTGGTGAAGAGGCCGATCGAGATGCCGGCCACCGTGCGCTTGAGCGGCACGCCCGCGTCCATGAGGGCGAGGCAGCCGTTGCAGATGGACGCCATCGACGAGGAGCCGTTGGAGCCCATGATCTCGCTGACGACGCGGATCGAATACGGGAAGTCATCCGGAAGAACCTCCGCGATGGAGCGCTCGGCGAGCGCGCCGTGGCCGATCTCGCGGCGGCCGGTGGAGCCGAGACGGCCCACTTCGCCCGTGCAGTACGGCGGGACGTTGTAGTGGAGGATGAAGCGCTGGCTCGTGGGGCCGCCCGTCACGGAGTCGAGCTCCTGGGCGTCCTTCTTCGTGCCGAGCGTGACCGTGGCGAACGACTGCGTCTCGCCGCGCGAGAAGATCGCCGAGCCGTGGACGCGCGGGAGCACGCCCACCTGGGCCGCGAGCGGACGTATCTCGTGCTGGGCGCGACCGTCGATGCGGAGGCCCTTCTCGAGCACGTTCTTGCGGACGGTCTCGATCTCGAGGGCGTCGAAGAGGTGCACGAAGCCGACGGCGTCGATCTCGGGCCACTTCTCGCTCACCTTCTTGAGGAGGTCCTCCTTGATGGCGGAGACCTTGCCCTGGCGCTCGAGCTTGCCCTTGATGAGCAGCGCGGCCGCGAGGGCCTCGCCGCCCTCCGCGCGGATGAAGTCCATCTTGTCCTGCGGCTGCGGCACGTCGTGGATGTCCTTGTCGGGCTTGCCGAGCGCGCGGCGCATCTCGATCTGGAGGTCGATGATCTTCTCGACTTCCTCGTGCGCGCGCTTGAGGGCGGCGAGGAAGTCCTCGTCGCTCACCTCGGCGGCGGAGCCCTCCATCATGAGGAACTTGCCGCGGATGCCGGCGTAGAGGAGGTCGATGTCGCTCTTCGCCTTCTGGTCGTGCGTGGGGTTGATCACCCACTCGCCGTCCACGCGGCCGATGCGGACGCAGCCGATCGGGCCCATGAACGGGATCTCGCTGATGTGGAGCGCGGCCGAGGACGCGTTCACGGCGAGGAAGTCGGCCTCGCGCGTGCCGTCGCTCTGGATGAGCATCGAGTTGACCTGCACGTCGTTGTAGTAGCCGTCGGGGAAGAGCGGGCGGATCGGACGGTCGCACATGCGGGCCGTGAGGATCTCCTTCGCGCTCGGACGCGCCTCGCGCTTGAAGAAGCCGCCCGGGAACTTGCCGGCGGCGTAGAACTTCTCGCGGTACTCGCACTGGAGCGGGAAGAAGTCGATGCCCTCGCGGGGCGTGTCGGTGTTGGTCACGGCCGTGAAGACCGTCGTGTCGCCGTACGAGACGGTGACGGCTCCGGCGGCCTGCTGCGCCAGAAGCCCCGTCTCGATGACGAGGTCCTTGCCCCCGATCGAGACTTTGAACTGCTTTGTATTCTGCATTGGATAGTTTCCTCCCATGGGGGACAACGATCGGGGTCTATGGCGACCCCGAGCCCCGCCCATGGATTTTTCCGTATTTTAGCGGCGAAGCCCGAGTTTCGCGATGAGGTCCTTGTACTTCGCCTCGTCCTCGCGCTTGAGATAGTCGAGGAGCTTGCGGCGGTTGTTGACCTTGCGGAGCAGGCCGTGGCGGGACGAATGGTCCTTCTTGTTGGCCTTCAGGTGCTGCGTGAGCGCCTGGATCTCCTTGGTGAGAAGCGCGATCTGCACTTCGGACGAGCCCGTGTCGCGATCATGGCGCTGGAACTCGGAACGGATGGCGGATTTGTCAATCTGCATTTTCTTTTGCTTTCTTTTGTTATTTGTACGCGTTCCGCGCCGAGGACCCCTACCCGCAGCGCGCGTGCGCAAATTCGAACATCCGCAGGAACTGGCGGACGCCCGCAACGGGGAGAAATCTCCTTAGACGGTCGCAGGAACGGCGAATAGTGTATCATAACCTGCCGTTCCAGTCAACTAGGAGACGCGAATATGGTATAATGTGCGCCATGCGTCCCTATCGCCTCATCGCCTCCCTCGCCCTCGGCGCACTCGCCGTCGGCGTGCCGATCCTGCTCGCGCGCACCAACGCGCGGCCTGCGCCGCGTCGCGTCGAATGGCCCGTCATGGGCACGGTCGCCGGCCTCACGTTCCGCGGCGGGGACGCCGCCGCGCAGGACGCCGTCCGCGAATCGGTGCAGCGCACCTACGCGCAGCTGGAAGGACTGCTTTCCGCCTGGGCCCCCGATTCGGAACTGTGCCGCCTCGCGCGCGCGGGCGATACAAATGCCTTCGCGCAGGCCTCGCCCGCCACGCGCCCCTGCTACCAGGCGGCGCTCGCCCTCGCCGCGGCGTCCGGAAACGCCTTCAACCCGCGCGTCGGCGCGCGTCTGCGCGAACTCGGCTTCAGCCACGGACAGCACTTCAGCGACTTCGACCTCGGGGCGATCGCCAAGGGCTTCGCTGTGGACGCCGCGTGCCGCGCCCTTCCCCCGGACAGCCCCTTCGCGGGACTGCTCGTGGACCTCGGCGGCAACCTCCGCGTCGTGCGCGGCGACTGGCGCACGGGCGTGCGCAACCCGTTCGGCGACGGCTACGCGGCAGTGATCACACTCACCAACGGCGAATCGGTTGCGACGAGCGGCAACTACGAGCGGTTCGTCGAACGCGACGGCGTGCGCTACTCGCACATCCTCGACGGACGCACCGGCGAACCCGTCACGGGCATCGCGGGCGTCACGGTGGTCACGCCGCCCGCGCTCGGGGCGACGCTGGCGGACGGTCTCTCCACCACGCTGTTCGTGCTGGGGCCAAAGGACGGCGCGCGCTTCCTGCGCGAACACGCCGACGACTACGGCGCCGCGCAGGCGCTCTGGATTCCGGACACGCCCGCGAATCCCGAGATCCTCACGACGCCGGAGATGGCCGCACGCCTTGCCGACGCCGCCTTCCCGGTCCGCGTCGTGCGCTAGGCCTTCGCGACCTTGACCTTGCCGAGCTTCTGCACGTCGGCCGGCGTGAGCGCGGCGAGCGCGTCGACCAGCGCCGACAGAAACGACGCCGGCCCCTTCGCGACCTTCAGCGCCTTCTCGGAGGCGACGGCCATCGCGATGGACGCGGCCAGTGCCGCCTCCCACCGCG
>JAFRNO010000505.1 GCA_017430155.1 Kiritimatiellia bacterium
CCGCCAGACGCGGGCACGGCAACCGGCCCCTTGTCGCTGGGGTGGAACGACGCGGCGTAGACCGGACGGTTCCCCAGCGCCCCGCCGTTCGTCGCCTGCACCTGCAAGCCGTTCCGCGTCTGCAGATAGCAGCCCGTGATCGTGACGGACGCGAGGTTCGTGACGGGCGACGCCGGCAGCTCGGGTCCGCCGATGGCCCAGTCCGCCCCCTGCGCGTACACGGTGCCGCCCGAGATCGTAACGGTCGTGTTGCCGCCGTGGACGGCCATCGGCGCCGTGTTCGTCACGCCGCCCGCGCCGATGCCGATGTGGTCGCCCATGGCCCAGACGGTTCCGCCCTCGATCAGGATCTCGCCGCCCGAGGTCGACATCCCGGACGCCGCCTGCCGCGTCCCCGCGCCGCCGATGGCCGCGCTGAGCACCACCTTGTTGTCATAGTTTGTCGAGGTGGCGTAGAGGAATCCGCCCGTGATGTGAATCCGCCCGAGCACGCGACCGCCCTGGCTCTGAGTGGAGTAGGTGCCGCTTCCGCCGCCGCCCCCGCCGCCGACGCCCGCGCTCGTCCGGCCATGCGCCGTCACTTCGCCGCCCGTCTGCGTGTAGCTCTTCAGGTTACCGCCGGTCTTGATCCACGGGGTTCCGCCGCCAATGCCCGCGCCCCAGCTGGTCGTCGTCGCAATCACCGTGCCGCCGTTCACGATTACGTCGCCGCAGTCGCCCGCGCCCGTCGAGTCCACGGTGCCACCGCCGATGCCCGCGCCCTGCGATCCCCCTTTCGCCTCCAGCCGTCCGGCGTTGATCGTCACCGTGCCGCTGTTGATGGCCGCATAGGAGCCGAGGCCGGCGGCGGACGTGGAGGAACTGTCGTGTGCGGGCCTCGCAACGCTGCCGCCCGGCTTCGCGCCGCCTGTCGCCTTCACCGTGACATTCGAGGCGTCCAGCGTGAAGAACGCCCCTTCGGGCACGAAGATGCCGGGGCGCGCGACGCCGCCCTGCGCCACAAGCCTGCCGTTGCCGTCGTCCACGACGAGCGACGCCCCGTTCGCGTCCAATGCGACGCCAGGATAGCCTGACGTGCCCGTGAGCGTGTTTGTGCCAGCCAGCTGCAAGTGGACCGTCGAGCCCGCGCCGATGGTGAACGGGTTCGCGCCGACGGGCGTTGCGATGGTCACCGTGTCGAGCGCCACCGTGCAGACGACGTTGTCCGGCACCACGATCACGTTCCCCGAGCCCGTCACCCAGTATGCGCCGCCGTCCGCGGCCGTCAGGGCGCCCGACGTCAGGTCGTGCGTCGTTCCCGTCCAGTCCGCCGGCACCTCGGCAAAAACGCCCAGCGCCACGATCGCGCATCCGATAATCGCTAGCCTTTTCATGGTCATTGGTCCTTTCGCTTCTGTTGGGAGGACAAAGGACAGAAGACGGAAGACAAAGGCGGGAGGGTCGCGCTCCTGCGCGACCGAATGGGGCACCTCCATACTTTGTCCTTTGTCATCTGTCCTTTGTCCTTGGTAAAACTCACCGGACAATCACCTGCGTGCCGCGAAGCGCGCCGAACTGCAGCGTCTTGCCGCCGTCGGCCAGCAACAGGCACCACTGCTTGCTGCTCGTCCACTCCGTACCATCAGTGTTCACGAGCGTGAGCGACGGCACGGCCGCGAGCGGCGTGGTGAACGTCGCCACCGTCTTCATCCGGCCGAAGGTTTTGTCGTCCAGCGTGTCCGCCTCCGTCACGCGCACGCCCTTCCCTTCGCGGAACGCGACCGCCTGCGCCGTGAGGAGCGGCGCGGCGAGCGTCTGGCCCTGCACGGCCGCCGCCGCAATCTCCAAATCGCCGCCCGGATAGCCCTCCGCGTGCGAGAACGCGAGCGTGCCGCCCTCCAGGCGCGTCACGCCGTTGTACGTGTTCGTGTTCACCATCGTGAGCGTGCCCGTGCCGCGCTTCGTGAGGCCGCCGTCTTCCTCCGCGCCGCTGTAGATCGGATTCTTGATCGAAATATTGTGGCCGTTCGAGTCGAAGATCGCACCGCCCGCACAAGCCCGCGCAAAGATGTTCGTCCACTTCCAGTGGTCGTTTCCGAGAAAGTCCACCGTGTTCATTGTTGCCACAGACACGCCTCCGTCGAGGTTGAGAAGCCCCTTCATGACCACAGCCGTCGTATACGTGTCTATGTAGTACCGCTGCAGTCGCACGACTCCTCCCGTACGCACGTTGACCTCCGTAGTCGGCATGCCGCCGGAATCGATCTTGTCGCTCTGGCTGATACGCAGGATCTTGCACCAGATCTGGCCTTTATCAGAGACGGTCGTGCGCCCGGTGCCGCTAATTCCGTTCAGCAATTCCCGTGCGTCGGAAAGATCCAGGACGCCGTTCGTCACGACCAGTTGCCCGAACGACGAAATCTGACAGTAGCAGTCGTTGACGACTTTCAGAATTCCGCCCGCCACAATCAACTTTCCCTTCGTGTCTGAAAAAGCGGTGCCTCCGTCCACGTAGAGCGGGCAGAGTTCGTTGACGTTACTCAAGCTGTTTGTGGTGAGAAGTGTCGTGCCGCTGTCGACACGAAGCACACCTTGGACGCGTAGCTTGCCGATCCTGTTCGTGACGCCCTCGACGGGTGCCAGCGCCGTCGTACCGCTCCAGGCGTTGGCGCAGAGGAACATTGAACGGTCGTCCGCCTCCCCCGCTCCAAGTATCTGTCCCCGGATACGACCCACCTTGCCATCCGCCGTCCCGATCTTCGTGTACGAACCGTCGACGAGTCTAAGCCTCCGGTTCGGATGCAGGTCGACATTACCCCCGAAGTAGAAATATGCGTTGCCGGAACGCATGAACACGTTGTCCGTCGGCTCGGCTGGGACAGCGCCAAGCGACCGGTCGGAATTGACCGCGCAATACGAGCTTCCCGTCACGACGGTACCGCCGTTATAGGAGTTTGTCGCGTAAAGATAGGCGCAGTGCTTACCCGTGAGCGTAATGCCGCCGTCATGCGCCGCGCCACTCTCGAACGCCTTGTAGAAAAACGAGTCGCAGTCGCCCTGATTGTCGATGGTAAGACCTCCCTCCTTGATGTAGAGATGCACGTTCTTCCAGCTCTGGTTGGACTGAATGTCGCCCTTGCCAAAACGTTCCACCCTCACTTTGTCTGACTTGTCTGTAGGCGTGTTCGTAGTGACGAGCGTGCCGCCGTCAAAATACATGCGCCCGTAGTATTGCCTACCGCTCCCCTCGTCCATGACGAGCTGGCGGAACACAAGTCGTCCTCCGGCGTTGAGGTTGATTAGCCCGTACCCGTCCTTGTGGGAAGTGATCTTGGAAATGCGAAGCTTCTTGACTATCACCTCACCCTCGTCCTGAATCGTGAGGGAAGAATTGTCGCTTTTCTCCACGTTGGTGTCGTTGAAGCAGTTGAGGAACTCGCCCACGTTCCAGACGTCGAACGTGCCGTTCGTCACGAACATGTCGGCGCCCGAATTGCTGATGTACGTAGTCACCTGCGGCACCGAGACCCGCGCACCGCCTTCAATGACGAACGTACCTTTTGCGAGTGATAAGACCACGTTCGGCTCCGTGTGCGGAGAACTGCTCGTGTAACTCCCTGAAACGACATGCGTTCCACCATTGAACTTCAACTTGCCGCCATGCAGTGACATGCGGTAGAAGTCGTTCGCGGCTCCTCGAAGGTCCAGCGTACCGTCCCCCGTCTTCACGAGACGATCTGCCTGTGTCGACGCGGTCTGCGCGAGCGGGCCGTTCACCGTGACCGTGCGGCCGGCCCCCACGTTGAACGAGCCGTTCACCTCGAGCGTGCCCGCGCCGCCGAACGTGTAGTCCGCGCCGTCTACGCTCACGGACGCCGCCGTCACGTCGCCGTTCACGTCCACGGCCGTCTGCGACGACGCGCCGAATACGGCCTTGTTGGCGGTGGACGTCTCGTCCCACGCGCCCTGGTCCCAGTTCGCGTCCGTCAGCCAGTTGGCGCGCAGCGGGC
>JAFRNO010000506.1 GCA_017430155.1 Kiritimatiellia bacterium
ATTGCGTCCGCGCCTAGACGACAGTTTCTCGCCCGTCATGCGGTCAGGGACGTGCAGCGTGAAGGTGGACGTCCCGCTGGTGTAGGCAAGCGTGCGGGAATCGTGCGAGAAGAACGGCGAGGTTCCCGACACGCCCGTGCACCGGATGCGATCGAAGAGTCCATCGAACACGATGTTCACACGTGGCGCACCCTGATTGCCCTTCTCCTCCTTCTTGCCCTTCTCGTCCTTTTTGCTCTTCTCGTCATTCTTCTTGTCCTGTTTGACGATGCCGCGCCGGGCGCGCCGAACGGCCTCCGCCTTGTCGTCGGCCTCGTCCTTGGGGTCGAGGTAGACGTAGTAGATCTGCTCGCTGCCGTTTCCGACCCCCGGACGATTGCCCGACCAGGCGAGCAGTTTGCCGTCCGGACTCCACGCCGGCGCCCCGTCCCACTTCCAGTTCCGCGTCAGGTTGTACGGCTTTCCGTCGCCCGTCGCGGGGATGATCCACACGTCGCGGTTGTCGTCCGCGTCCACGAGCTCCGCCGCGAGGTAGCGCGCGTCGGGGCTCCAGGCGACGGTGCCCGCGGTGCAGGCCTCGGCGCGCAGTTCCGACTTCATGTCCTTCAGGGTCACCACCTCGAGGCCGCCGCGCTGGTTCGGGCAGGCGAGGCGCGTGCCGTCGGGCGAGACGTACAGGCCGATGCGGACCGAATCGTCCGAAATCAGCGTCTCCGTCTTGAACGTGGCGTTCTCCCACCACGGCAAACGTGCATTCGTGCGGCGCGCGCAGCAGATGTCCGATCCGTCGCCGCGGTCCACCACGTAGTACAGGCAGGAACCGTCCGGCGCGAACGCGCACTTCGTCACGCGCGCGAGACGCCGCTCTGCCACAAGACGCGGCGTCCTCATGACGGTGTCCATCGCGTAGAGACCGCCGCCGACGGTGAGCGCCACCTCCATGCCGTCCGAACAGAACGTGACGTCACCTTCTCCTTCCGCGTTCCAGGCGGCGGTGTAGAACCTGCGGCGGCCGAACGAGGCCGTGGACTGGTAGCCGCTCGGACGAAGCGCGATGCGCACGGGCTTGGGACTGGCCGCCGTCGGGTCAAGCCGCCAGAAGTCGAATCCCGCCCGCACCACCATCGTGCGGCCGTCCGCCGAGACCGACGGCTGAAACGCCGCGTCGTTGCCGAAGGAGACCACTTCGCGGTCGGCGCCGTCCGCCAGCACATGCTCGCGCACCCCGACGACCGACGCCCCTACCCGCCGGCCGAGGTAGTAGAACGCCTTGCCGTCCGGACGCCAACGCGGGAAGAAGGCGTTTTCCGACGCCGTCGCCGCACGCCGGAACTCCTTCGTCTGCATGTCATATATCCAGATCTCCGCATCCGCAGGCGCCTTTCCTGAGCGGCGCTTGCGGTAGATGTCCTCGCCACGGCGCGAAAACGCGAGCAGTCGCCCGTCGGGCGAAAGCGCCGCATCGTGCGAACGCACGCGCGCGAACGGATAGGTCTCGCCGCCGTCAGGCGAGAAGAAGGCGATGCGCCAGCCCGTGGAGGCGTCGCCGGCGTGGTCGCGCAGCGCGCCGCCGACAAGGCGCTTGCCGTCCGGCGCCCACCCGGAGAGCCCCGTTGGCTCGCTGTGACGCGACACCTGGCTCACGCGCAGCGTCGCCAAGTCCATCACGAAGATCTTGTTCTCCCCGTCCCGCGAGGACAGGAACGCCACGCGGGTACCGTCCGGCGAGAGCGCGGGCCAGGACTCGCGCGACTCTTCCGGTGTGAGGCGCTCGGCCGTCCCGCCCGCCGTGGGCGCGATCCAGATCGAGTCGTTCCACTCGAACACGAACCGCGCGCCGTCGGCGCTGACGCTGGGGCATGAACCGAGAAATATCTCCGAACGCCACTCTGTAGCCGAAAGGCTCCCCGCCTCCAGCGACAAAGCGGCAATCATCAGCAACTTCTTCATGGACACAATCTCCTCAAAAGATAGAAGGAGTCGCTATCTTACCATTTCCCTTCCCGCCGGGTCAATGCCCAACCGCAATTTTCGGCATGCGTCAATTGTCCTCCTCACTTTGGCTAACGGCAATAGCATCAGTACGGGTTGGTGGGCGTGAGTTCCCACACCTCGGCGGATTCGTACTTGGCCGGCCCGCCCTGCGCGGAAAGGACAACGCCCAGGGCGTCGGCCCGCTTCGGGCATGCCAGGCGCGAAATCGCCTGGCGCCCGTTTGCGAACGCCTCCACGACGCCTCGGTCAACGAACACGTCAAGTTCAAGGGCCTCGCCGGGCGCAAGCGCGAACGGGGCGCGCTCCACCGCCGGCCGGCCGCCGTCCTTCATGCGCGACGTGTCCATCACGAGCTCCTTCGCCGACGCATCGTACCAGATGCGCACCGCCTCCTCGCCGTCAGGCGTGGCGCGCACCTTGACGAGCGCGGTCGCGGCGGACGCGAACGGCACCTTGACCGACAGCTCGCAGCAGTCGCCGCGCCCTGCCTTCACGTCGCGTGCGCCACCCTCGGCCACTTCGACCGCCCGTGCCTTCTCCCCTCCAAGCCGCAGCGCCCGGCATTCCGACGGCACGCCGATGCCCAGCGTCCCGTCCGCCCGCAGCCACAGCGCGCGCGGGAGTCCGTACACGCCGTACCAGCCGTTGGCACGACTGCCGACGCTGCCCGGCATCCACGTCCAAAGCAGATGGCGGTTCTTGCCGTCGATCAGCGCCTCTGGCGCGAAGTAGCCGTTGTCGACCCACGACATGCGCCCGTGACGCTCTGGCAGGAACTCGTCGTTCTTCTTGTCGTACGTGCCGATATAGTACTGGCAGCCGCGGTTGTGGCTGATGAACGTCATGCACCACTTGCCGGAGTCCTTGCCGTTCTCAGGCGCGTCAGGCAGCGGCAGGAACACGGGGCACATGTTGTCTTCGTCCTCGTCCGTCCAGCCCGTCGCGCGCGTCTCGTCCGCGCGCCGCCGGTAGAACACCTTCACGAACGTCCACTTCGCGAGGTCGTCTGAGACGTACAGGTCGAGCCTGTCGCCCTTGAATTCCTGCGGCGAATCTGGCTTCCGTCCGTAGCGGTCGAGGATCGGCTTGTTGCCCGCCAGAATGTAGTAGCGGCCGTCCTTCTTCCAGATGTTGGACGGGTCGGCGTTGGCGACGATCTTTTCCGTGCCGTCGGCGAGCCGCGCGCGTCCCTCGCCCCACGACGTCGCCGGGATGACGGGGTTTGCAGGATGGCGCTCCCACTGCTCGTACCGCGCGTCGGTATTGCGCACGAGACCGATTCCCCTCGCGCCCCACAACATCCAGTAGGAGAGGTAAGCCGTCCCGTCGTCGTCCACGAACCCGCCTCCCGAGAATGCGCCATGGTCGCCGTTTTCAGGGACGATGGAATCGGGCAGGTGGCGCCAGTGCAGAAGGTCCACGCTCTCCATGTGCCCCCAGCAGAATTTGCGCTGCGGCCCCTTCGCCCTCGTCTCCGACACACGGTAGAGGTACATGAGATGGTAGCGTCCGTTCGAATAGAACGCGCCGTTCGAGTCGCCGGGGGCCGCGATGCCGTCGATGCACGCGAAATGGTAGAGCGGACGGTGCGGGTCGTGCATGATGCGCTCGCGCAGACGGCGCGAAACGGCCATCACGGATTCCGGCACGGGCGTGGAGCCGTTCCAGGAATCCGCCGACGCCGCGCGCTGAACGGCGACAAAGGCGTTGCCCCTCGCGCGCAAAACAAGCGCGCCGCCTTCGATCGACGCCTTCCCTACGAGCGAACCCGGCGCAAACCGTCCCGTCAGCTCGCACGCGCCCGCCGTCGCGAAGTTCCACCACGCGAACGGACGCGTCGCGCCCATCTCGCCGGGCTTCAGCGCCGACAGCTGCACGGCCGAGAGCGTCCGGTCGTAGACGCGCGCGTCCTTCACGCGACCGATGAAGGTCTCCGTGCGCCCGGGATGCCGAATGCCGAACATCGCCTGGATGGCGTTGTCGTCAAACGCCGTCTCGACGCCGTTTGAAACCGCGTACGACGCGAAGGCCTCTCCATTCCGGTAGAGCGTCACCGTGCGGTCCCTATCCCGGTACGTGGCGGCCACCTGCACGAACGAGCCCACGGAGCATTCCTTCGGCCACGACGACTGATTCTTGCACGTGCGGCGGAAGTAGTCGCTCCCGAGCATCCACGTGTTCGTGGCAAGTTCCGCGAACACGAGTCCGTCGAACCTTTCGCCCTGGTTGATCGTAAGCGCGCTGCCGCCGCGCTGGTCGAGACTCGCCGGAGCCGCCCATGAGACGAGCGTACGATCCTTGAGCGCGCCGGCCGAGGCAACCAGCGTCGACATTGTCCATGCAAGGGCCAAACCTTTCCCGGCAAAGTAAAACACCGTATTTTGTTTCATCTTAATCCTTCCGCTTGGTTGAAGATGAAACGAGTATATTTCATTTGCCGGAAAAAGGCTATCCCCATTTTGGGGGATTGAGGGGCTGTTACCCAACGTACGCGATCTTGCCGGACTGGATTGACTCGTAGCAGCCGAGCATCGCCTGGATCGTCTGCTTGTGCCACTTCAGGTTGATGAGCGGCGTCTTGTGGTTGCGGATGCAGTCCACGAACTCGTCGATCAGGCCCACCCACTCGTCGAAGTAGGTGTACTGCACCGTGTAGCGGTCGTTCGGCGCGCCGTTGTGGTACACGTTCGGGCCGAAGCAGTCGCAGCTGATCATGCCCTTCTCGCCCGTGATCGTCACGTTCACCTCCATGCGCTTGGGGAAACGCTCCCAGCCCGG
>JAFRNO010000063.1 GCA_017430155.1 Kiritimatiellia bacterium
CTGCTCCTCGGGCGCGGTCACTTCGCGGGGGCTTGCGGCGCAGGCGCCTGGGGCGCGGCGGGTTCGGCGGCCACGTGGACCTTCTTGATGACGACGGGCTCCTCGGGCACGTTCTGGTGCGGGCCGGCGAAGCCGGTCTTCACCTTCGCGATCTTGTCGACCACGTCCATGCCGTCCGTCACCTTGCCGAACACGGCGTAGCCGTAGTACTGTGGCGTGGGCGCGCGGAAGTTGAGGAAGTCGTTGTCAACGAGGTTGATGAAGAACTGGCTCGTGGCGGAGTCCACCACCATCGTGCGCGCCATGGCGATCGTGCCGCGTTTGTTGGTGAGGCCGTTCGCGGCCTCGTTCTTGATGGGCGCCTTCGTGGGCTTCTGGTCCATCGCCTTCGTGAAGCCGCCGCCCTGGATCATGAATCCGTCGATCACGCGGTGGAAGATCGTGCCGTCGTAGTGGCCGCTCGCCGCGTAGTCGAGGAAGTTCTTCACGGTGACCGGCGCCTTCGCGTCGTCGAGTTCGACCGTGATCGAACCCATGCTCGTCTCAATTGTCGCTTTCTTCATGTCTCTTCTCCTTCTGGGGAACGCAAATAGTATAGCATAAAATTAGTGCTTAGTACTTAGTGCCGAGTGCCTAGTGCTTAGTGCGCGGGGATGCGCTGGATGGATGCGCCGGCGCCCTTCGGCAGGACGAGCACCGCGTACTCGGCGGGCTTGAAGCTGGAGTCCGTGGAGATGCTCGCGTAGTCGAACGCGCCGCGCAGGTCGGTGTAGCCGTCCTTGTGGAACTGGATCTCATGCCCGGAAGCGTCCTTCGCGTACACCTTCACGTACGCGCCCGCGAGCGGCTTGCCGTCGCGTCCCTTCACGCGCAGCTGGCGGCATTCGCGCACGACCTGCACCACGAACGCGCACGGCGTGACCTCAAGCCGCGCCTCGGCGCGTCCCTCCGCGTCCTCCGCCACGAGCACGAAGTTGCGCGCCACGAGCTCGGCGGGCAGCTCCACGCGCGTCTCGTCGCCCGAAAGCGCCACCTCCCGCTGCCACGCCGGCTTCAGGCTGCGCACCACGTCGCGCCCGTCCGCCGCCGCGCCGAACGGATCCTTCGAGAACGCGATCTCCACGTCGGTCGGGTAGGCCTTGAGCGTGCACGCGGCGAGGTTGCGCGTGGCGAGCACCACCGTCACGGCGCCCCCGTCCTCCACCGCCTTGGCGGCGATGGCTGGCACGCGGTCGGCGGGGGACTGCGCGGCGGCGCTTCCGTCCCCCAGCGCCTCGTCGGCCTGCGCGATCACGTCGCGGAACCGGTCGCGCCAGAGCGGCACCGGCCAGTCCGCATACGGCCGGGCGATTTCGCGGCCCTTCGCCGCGTCGCCGTCACAGAACGCGAGGTACGCCCGGAGATAGTCGCGCTGCATGCGCGTCTCAGCATCGGGAAGCGCGCCGTCGGCCAACGCGAGCTGCGCCTTCGCCTCGTCGACCCGG
This sequence comes from Kiritimatiellia bacterium, assembly GCA_017430155.1. Classification (GTDB taxonomy): domain Bacteria; phylum Verrucomicrobiota; class Kiritimatiellia; order RFP12; family UBA1067; genus RUG572. Next base: position 1,485 of record JAFRNO010000063.1, read on the forward strand.
TCCTGCGCGAGCAGGTAGACGGCCGCCAGCACGCGGTCGCGCGCCGACGGCGCCTTCTTCTGCGCGAGCATGTCGAGGAACGCGCGGTATTCGCGCTTCAGACCCTCGTTGGCGATCGTGGCCGTCCCGCCGAGCGTGTGCGCGCGGGCGTTCACGATCGGCCAGTACTCCTTGTGCTCGAAGGCGCCGCAGTCCTCGGGGTCGAGGGTGACGAGCAGCGAGCCGCACAGGGCGCCGAGCTGCCGGCCGAGCTTCGCCCGGTTCTCCCGTCGCATCAGCGCCTCGCGCACGCGCGCCGCGTCGTAGGCATCGGTCCACACCAGCCCCGCCAGCCACAGTTCCTGGCAGTAGACGCCGCGCGCCGTCAGGACGTCCAGCACCTGGCGCGCGTACGCACCGTCCTTCATGCGCCAGAGGATCTTCGAGAGGTCCACGGAGCTGGCGAAGAGGTTCTTCGTGCGCAGATAGTCAAGCACCGCTTCCTTCGTGCCGTTCTGCGACACGTAGTCCCAGCTTTCGGTGTCCGTCTCCGCGGACGCCGCCACCACGCGGCACGTGAACGGCCGCGCGGCGGCGGAAGCCCCGCCGGTCTCCACGGCCACGGCGGGCACGAGCGCGCCGACGTTCTCCCCGGCGGACGGGAAGTAGAACTTCACGGCCTCGCCATGGCTCGAATACGCGCCGAGCCGGACCGTCTTGTCGAACGTGCCGCGCGCGCCCGACAGGGCGATGGCGCCGGACGGGATCTGCCCGAACACCGTCACGCGGCGGTTCTCGTCCGTGGGATTCGTCAGCACCGTCACCAGCTCGTACACGCGGCCGCGCACGAACTCGTCCGAAACCTCCGCGCCGGCCGTGCCGTCCGCGCGCTGCGCCGACGGGTCGCGGAAACGCTGCGTCACGACCACGGCGGCCTGCGCGCCGCCCGCAGAGGGGCGCACGTCGCGCGCGAAGACGAGCGCGGCGCCCCCCTCCTTCGCCGTGAACGGCAGGTCCGTCACCGCCAGCGCGGCAAGCGCGGGCGTAACCGTGCCGGCGCCGCCCACGAAGCGGATGCCGTCCGAAAGGAACGCGCCCTCGCGCCCCTCGGCGATGGCCGCCGTCCAGTCCCGCCAGAACTCGTTCACCGGTACGCGCCTGGACGTGTCCGCGTCCTGCCGCGCCCGCCAGTAGTGCGTCTCCACCCACTCGCGCGTGCGCTCGGGGGGACGGTACAACGGACGGTTCGCGCGCCGCGCCGCGGACTTTCTCTTGTCAACACGGGGCGCGTACGCACCTCTCACCATGGGCATGGGCTGCCTGAGGACCGCTCCGGGCATCGTTGACTGGTTGCTCCAGACCGCACCGTCCGGAACGGCCATCGCCACCGGCCTCGCAGCAGGAGCCGGCAGCGGCGCGGACTCCGCTGCTTCTTCTTCCGATGCCGGGGCAGCCGCCGCGGCGCACGCGTCATTCATTTCCTCGATCGTTCCCAGTGCCTCGTCGAGGCCAATGTCGGGATTCGTCGGATTCGCCGCGCATCGGTCGGCCATGCGCCGCGCGATCACGGGCGCGAGCTTCCGTTCGCGCAGCGCCAGCAGTCCCTGCTCGAACGCGTTGAGGTCGTCGAGACGCCCCGGCGCGGTCCACTCCGACAAATCCTCGCCCAGGAGCCACTTGTCCACGAACTGCTTGAACCGCTTGTTGCGGAGGTTCGGCTCCACGACGGCCTTGAAGAACGCCGAATCCTTCTCGTGCAGGAAGAAGTCGAGTTCATGCGAGGCGTAACGTCCGTAGAGCGCGCGCTTCTCCTCGTCTGACTTCCCCTCCCAGGACGCGAGGAACTCGAACTCGCCGAGCGGCGCGTTCTTGTTGAGCGACTTCATCAGCGCGAAAAGTTCGCCGACGGTCTGGTAACTCTTCGTGCGCGCGGCCGTCTTGCCGGGCTCGACGTTGACGTGGCCGAGGTTGCGCGGCGTGAAGGCCGACGGCTCGCCGAGCAACTCCACGCCGTCGAACGCCTGCCCGTCGGTCACGAGCACGAAGACGTCCTGCGCGCCGAGCCCCGCCTCGCCGACCTTCGCGAAGTCGATCGTCGCCACGCCGTTCGCGTCCGGCCGCACGTTGGCCACCACGGTGGCCGCCTGCGGCAGGAAGTCGCGGCATGTGAAATTGCCTGTGGCATCGCCACCGAACGGAAGGCCCGCGGCACTGCTGGCCGATTCGGCATCACAGCCGATTTCCGTTGCCGCCGCAGGAGCCCAATCCGCCCCGTCGCGGAGCGTGACGTCCTGAGTCGCCGTCTCCGTCGTGCTCCACGGCGTGAGGAGGAGCGAGGGACGGAACAGCATGTTCCCGACGCGCGCGGGCTGGTCGCGTCGGTCAAGCACGTAGCGGAGCTTGTCGCCGAGATTACGCCCCGCCACGTATTCCGTGAGGCGTCCGTCCCATATGCCCGCGGCGACGCCACGCCGCGCGTGCAGTCCGACGAATCTCCTGTAGATCGGGAAATCTTCGCGCATACGCGTTGCCACCACGTGGATCCGCGCACTGGGCGTCGCATGTGCGAGGCGCACGGTAAGCGCACCGCGCACGTCGAAGGCGGCGGATTCAATGCGCATCAAGCCGGGGTTACCCGTATCGGTGAGCGAGCGCGAGAGCCCCGCCACCACGCCGCCGACCACGGGGTTCGCGGCGGTTTTCGCCACGAAGAGACGGCATGCTTCCCCGCGGTCGCGCAGCGTAAGGCGGTAGTCACCCGCGGGAAGCCCCGCGACGCGCAGGATGCCGTTCCTGTAGGAACAGGCGGAAATGCAGTTGCCGGTCACCTCGCCCGCCTTGTTGAGCGCGAGCAGCGACACGCGCACGTCAAATCGTTTTGCGCCGGGCCATTCGCCAGCGAAGAGGCCGCGTACGGGCAGTTCAAAGACCTCGCCTTCGGCGGCTGCAAGCGCCGGCGGCAGAACGACCGCGTCATCGGAGGTGTCCCAGGAGTAGTCCTGTCCTTCAAAGTTCAATGAGACGCGGGAGATGTCCGCGAGGCGTCCGAACTCCACCACGCCCCGTTCATCCGCCTGGAGCGTCAGTTTCCTGTCGGTCTTGAACGCCCGATGCCGGAATGCCACGGTGACGGCGCGCGCGGGAAGAGGTTCGCCCGTGCGGCCGCGCAGCTCCAGGTGCCAGCCGGACACCGTACGACGCAAGAACGCCTGTCCGATTGTGTCGGTCTCGCAGATGCCGTTGAAGTCCAGGCTATCTGTCGCCGTCAGCGTCTCGACCTTTTCCGCCACGGCTCGCGTCAGGGTGCCGGACACGGTGAACTCAATACGTTGGAGGCGCGCGGGAACCTTGAACGAGACGGCGCACTCGGCATCGTCCGCGAGCGTGACGTCAGGATACGTCTTGACATGCGAATGACCGTCCAAGTCGGTGAACGTCGCCGTGACCACGGGATTCTTCAACAGTTCAAGTGGCGCGTCCTCGCCGGAAATCCGGAGGCGCGGACGCAGGATCGCCGTGGCCGTACGCCCGGCGACAACACATTCGGCCGGCAGGAACGCCGACAAGTACAGCGCCGGGTCCTCTTCCCGGTGAAAGAAATCGACCGTGGTGGCGAGGCGGCCGTCCGTGACCACGGCCGTCTTCTCCCCGCCGGACTTCGCGTCCGCCGCGAACGGCACCGCGATCTCGCCGTCCTCGTCGGCCGTGAACACCGTCTCTCCCAGTCGCAGGCGCGCGCCCTTCACCGGCTGGCCGGCCGCGTCGATCGCGGTGAAGACGTGCCCCGACGCGCAGCGGCGCTCGGTCACGCGCAGGCGTCCCTTGCGCACGAGCGCGCGGCTCGAGATGCCCGCTCCCGAACATTCGACCACGTAGAGGCCGGGCTCCTTCAGCTCGGGCAGCTTGAACGTCTCGGTGTGGCGGACCACCTGCGGCACGGACGGATAGTCGAACGTGCGCGTGAACGTCGGCACGGCCGCGTCGAGGTCGATGTCGGACTTCACCTCGCCGTCGAGGACGCGGCAGGCGGTGAACGGGTCGATCACGTAGACGGACAGGCGAAGGCGCTTGACGTTCTTGACGTCGAGCGCGAGCGCCACGTCGGCGTCCGCCGCGAAGACCTTCGGATTCGACTTCGCCCAGTTCAGCTCCACGCGCTCCTGCAGCGCCTTGAACTGCGCGGCGGAAAGCGCCTGCGCGTCGGCGTCCGACAGGGACCGCCCCGCGAGGAGGTCCGCCTCGGCGCAGATGCGCGCGAGCGCCTTCTGCTCGACCATGTCGCTGAACGCGGAGAGGTCGTCGCCCGCGCGGCGGAACGCGGAGAGGTATTCGGTGACGAGGGCGTCGGGCGAGACGAAGGAATCCGGACTTTGCCGGTTGCTTTCCGCGAAGCAGAGGTTGAGGTACATGGCGAACTCCGCGCGCGCGTCAATCCAGTCGCCGTGCGCGCTGCGGAGCTTGAGGTAGGATTGGTACTCCGCGCGCCGCAGGCGGGCGAGCGCGGGCAGAAGCGTGTCGACGAACGCGATCCGCTTCTTCGCAAGCTCCACGGCGGCGGGATAGTCGTTGGGATCGTCGTCCGCGCCGGGCGTGAGCTTTCCAAGGACGATCTGCGCGTATGTCTCGGAGCCCCGGAGGTCGCACGCGGTTCCCTTCAGCGACTCTGCGAGGCGGGCGAGCGTGTCCAGCGGAAGACGCTTGAGACAGTTGAGGTTGCGGCCTTTGTCGGAGAGAATGTAATCCCGCAGAGCCTCGAAGGTTCCCGGCGCGTCGAAGAGGTAGTCGTCCGGCAAGGCCGTCTGCGACCATTTGGCGTCCGCGCACGCCTTCTCGCCGATGACGGGCAGGAAGGCGAAATCTGCGTTCAGCCCCGTCAGGGGCGAATGCCGGGCGTTTTTCCAGAAGGCGGCGAACGAAATCTGTTCCGGATCGAGGCGAGACGGGTAGGTGTTCGGAGCAAGCGGCACCTCGCGCTCGCGGGGCTCGAGTTTGATGCCGCAGCACCGCTCGAGCACGGAGCGCAGGTGGTGCAATGCGTATGAGTCGCGAATCGACTTGTCATTCCACGTGCGGAACGTCAATCGAGCCAAGAGGTTGTCGTCCGCCGGAAATTGTTCCCGCAATTGGAGGAACTCCCAGCGCTTGACAAGTTTCCGGGCGTCTTCGAAACGTCCTTCCGTCTCGGCGTTGAGAAGCGAGTAGTCGAACCAGACCTTGGACTCGGGGCGCAGGGTAGCGATCAGCGCCGCGCGGTTGGTGGAAAAGGCGTAGGCTTCCGCGAAGCGGATGTCGGTCTTGTCGAACAGTTCGAGCGCGCTGAACGCGACAAGCGGCAGTGCCGCAGCCGAAACGATCAATTCACTTTTCATGGTGTTCCCCGTTGAGTTGTTTTGCTGGAATGTCTTTTACCGGAGCGGGACCTTCGTCACGCGGTCGACCGTGAGGTCGGCGCGGCGGAAGATCGAGAGCTTGCAGCGCTGCTCGGCCGGATTGAACGGACGGTACCCGAGCTCTTCGTAGTAGGAGATGAGGATGGTGTCCTTCGTGAAGAAGATCGACGGGTAGCCGTAGCTGCTCATCGGGTCGTTCTCAATGTCGCAGATGAACTCCCACGTCTTGCCGTCGTCGCGGCTCACGCCGAGGGAGAGCGGGCAGCGCGTATACTGGTGATGCGGGCCGGGGAACGAGTTGTCCCACGCGATGAACACCCACCCCGTGTACGGGTCCTTCCGCAGGAAGTACGGCGCGCACGGGCTCTTCAGCGCCGTGGGACGCTCCGTGCACCACGTCTCGCCGCCGTCGCGCGACTCGGTCTCGTACAGATAGCCCTTCCCCGTGCGCGCAAGCATCTTGATCGTGCCATCCTTGCACTCGAACGTCGTCGGCTCGCAGAGCTGGTCCGCGACCGTGGTCTTGAGCCACTTGCCCTCATGCCACGTCTGGCCCTCGTCGTCCGAGTAGAACGCGTTCACCCACCCGACCGTCTCCAGCTTCTTCCCCAGCAGCTCGTTCGGGTGGATGGAGAACGACACGAGGATGCGTCCCGTCGAGAGGCGGATCGGCCGGTCGTTCATCAAATAGAGCCGGCGGTTGTCCTCCGAGAGCGGCACCTTCCCCTCCCACGTCTTGCCTTCGTCCTTCGAGAACGACACGTAGAAGTTCGCCGCGCCGAGCTTGTTCGAGAGGATGTTCTGCGCGGGCGTACTCCACACGTTCATGAGCCGCCCGTCCTTGAGTCGCAGCGGGTTCGTGCCGCCGCCGGACGTCGGCGCGCCCTCCGAGCGCGCGTAAGGGTAGAGCTTACGCCACGTATGGCCGCCGTCGTCGCTCTTGCGGTACCAGCCCTTGATGCCGCAGACGATCCCGCCGTCCTTGTGCGCGAACAGGCACGAGCCGCACGACCCCGGCCCCTTCGCGTCGAGATACACGCGCGCCGGCTTGCCGTCCAGTCCGATGCGCCGGTCCGTCTCGTCCACGCGGAAGCGCGTGCAGACGACCGACTGCTTCCGCGCGTCGTCCCAGTACTTGATGTACGTCGTCGCCACCACCGTGCCGTCCGGCAGCAGGTGGATGCCCGGATAGCCGCAGTCGCCCCCCGCGTAGCTGTGCAGGAGCTTCACGCGGTAGGTGCCCTTCGTCTCCTTGGACTTGATCGCCGCGTACGGACCCACCCACGCCACGAAGTGTCCGCGCGTGGGCGACTTCGGCGCCATGTCGCGGAACACGATCACCAGGCGCCCGTCAGGCAGCTGCACTCCCTGGTGGCGGTCGCCCGAAAGCGCCCACGGCGCGTCCTCGGCCTTCGACCACGTCTTGCCCTCGTCGCGGCTGAACATCATCAGGCTGCATCCCTCGTGCGTGTTCTCGCGGATGAGGCAGCAGAGCTCGTTACCGTCCGGCGAGCGGAACACGTACGGCTCGCACGGATCCTTTCCCACCACCGCGCAGACCGACTTCGGCTCGCTCCACGTGAAGCCGCCGTCCTTCGACACGCTCTGCAGCACGCCCAGCGGCGAACGGTCGATCCCCTCCGGCCCCGTGTGGTAGAGGCCGAGGTACGAGCCGTCCTTCAACTGCACGATCGACGAGAACGCCATGATGCAGAGGAACTTGCGGCCGAGCGCCGGCATCTCCTTCCACGTCTTCCCCTCATCCTCGCTCATCACGGACGGCATCGCCTCGCCCCATTCGCGGTGGTCGCGGTAGTCCTTCGCGTCCGGCCGCATCTTCGCCTGGCTCCACACCCAGAGACGCGCCTTGCCGTCAGGTCCGATGAGACGGTAGATGCTCGGACAGTTCACGTGCCGCTTGTACCCTTCCGGGAAGCGATCGTCAATGCGCGTCCAGGTGTAGCCGCCGTCGCACGACTCCGCCGCCGGACCGCACCAGCCGCCGTGCGGCGTGCACCACACCGCGATGATCCGTCCGTCCGGGAGGAGCGCCGTAGTGGGATGTCCCTGATAGAGGTCGGGATGCCCCTCGGCCACGATCACGTCCTTCGTCTTGTCGCCCGAGAGGTCCACCCAAGGGAACGTCTCGGCGATGCGCGCCGTCTCCTTCTCGCGCGCGAAGAGCTCCTCCGTGGATGCGAACAGCCCGGCCTTCATCGTAAAATCGTACACGCGCATCGTGCTGCGCCACGGACGCAGCGCCACCGGTCCAAACGTGCTACGCCGATCGGGCACGTTGAACAGCTCCTTGCCATCGATTGCGAGGCGCATGCGTCCGCCCGCCCGCGTGACGACCAGCTCGAAGACACGCCCGTCCTGGACTGCTGGCGGCAGGCCGCGCAGGTTCGCCTTCGCCAGGACGCCACCGCCCGAGAACACCTTGCCGTCGGCCCCCTCGAAACCGTAGAACTGGTCGCCCAGCTTCAAGATGGCCGCGCTCTTCGCAAGTCCGTCGATCGCCATCTTGACGCGCACCTCCACGTCCGGCCCCTCCGGCACGCCGGAGGCGTAGTAGAGCGCCTTGTGGTCGGACAGCACGACGCATCCGTCGCCAGCCTCCACCTTTGCGCCATTCTCGCCGACAAGCCCCACGGCCTTGCCGCCCGACACCACCGCGCGCTCCGCGCCC
>JAFRNO010000064.1 GCA_017430155.1 Kiritimatiellia bacterium
CCGCGCGGACGATGCGCGCGCGCGCGTCCTCGCGGCGAACGCGCGTCTCGGCGGGGAACGGCCCGTCCTCGCGCTGGAGGTGGAGGGGGAGGTGCGGGAATGGACGCGGAAGCGCGACGGGGCGGCGCTCGTCTCGTTCGCGTCGCACGTGGGACCCGTGCAGCTGTCGGTCGTGATGCCGCGTCCCGCGGGGGATTTGCCGCGCATCGGCGAGACGTGGCGGTGCCCCGGCTGGATCTCCCGCGCGCCGCCGCACGGGAACCGCTTCGCCCGCCGCACGCTCTGGGTGTCGGGGGAGGGACGCGCTCCTGCGTGTCCGTCCGCCGCCCGCGTCGCGTCCGCATCAGTCTGGTCGCCGGCCGTCGTGTACTCGACCTGCGCGGAGGAGCTGGCGTGCCGCGCGGCTGCGGGTCTTGACTGGTGCGCGGAACTGGCGGGGTTCAACCAGGCCATCCTGCTCGGAAGCCGCGGCGGGCTCACGCGTGCGCGGCGCACCATGTTCGCGGCGGCGGGAACGATCCACGTGTTCGCGATTTCGGGTCTGCACGTGATGGTGGTGGCCGGGTTGATCACGGGATTGCTCAAGCGCTTCGACGTGCCGCTTCGCGCGCGTGGGCTCGTGGCGGTGCCGCTCGTCGTCGCGTACACGCTCCTCACGGGGGCGCGTCCGAGCGCGGTGCGCGCGACGGTCATGGTGTCGCTCTGGTACCTGGCGCCGGTCTTCGGACGCCGCCCCGATCCCCTGGCGGCGTGGTCCGTCACGGCGTTCGCGGTCTACGCCCTCCATCCCGAACGCCTGTTCGACGTGGGCTGCACGCTGTCGTTCGCGGTGATGTTCGGGATCGTGCTGTGGATTGACGGCACGCGGTACCTCGTCTCGCCCCTGCCGGGCGCCGTCGTGCAGACGTGGCGCCAGAAGAGGTGGCGGGATTGGCTTCGACGCAAGATCGGAGCATTTGCGCAGGCGATGGGCGTGTCGTTTGCGGCATGGGTGGCGAGCGTGCCGGTCACGGCGTGCGTGTTCGGGAGGTTCACGGTGGGCGGGCTCGTGGCGAACATCGTGCTCATCCTCTGCGCGAAGTGGATGGTGAACGCCGGCGTGACGGGGCTGGCGGCGAGTTTTCTCTGCCTGCCCCTCGGCGCGCTCTGCAACAACGCGGCGGCGGCGCTGACGGGCGTGATGGTGGTGGCGTCCGAGCAGGTGGCGGCGTGGCCGTGGGCGAGCGTGGAGGTGGAGCCGTGGGGCGCAGGGGCGTGCCTCGCGTGGTATGCGGCCTGGGGCGCGCTTTTCGCCGCGCTCTGCCGGTTCTGGCCGCGCCGCGTGCCGTTCCCCCGCGTCTGGTGGCAGGGGTGATTCACTGACTTTCGCCTTGATTCACGCATGGCGCTGTGGTATCATGAACATGTCCGCTGAGACACGGGGACGGATTCTGGCGCAGCACGTCGGGCGCCTCGGTGATCGTCAGATAAAGGAGAAGTCATGAAAAAGAAATACATAGCAGCGTGTTTTGCCTTGGCAGTGTCCCTAACGGCGCTTGGCGCGGCGGCGGACAACCCCGTGCTGCGCATCATGCCGCTCGGCGACTCGATCACGCACGGGTCGCAGTCCGTGCGCGGCAACGGCTACCGCGCACCGCTCTACGTGGCGCTCACGAACCTCGGCTACAACGTGGACTACGTGGGCACGGAGACGGACAACTACTCGAAGGAGGACCCGTTCCTCGCCGACAGCGACCACGAGGGCCACAGCGGCTGGAAGATCGAGAACGCCTCCAACGGCATCTACGACTTCATCCCGGAGTTCTTCTCCCAGATCGACGACCCGCACGTGATCCTCCTCCACATCGGCACGAACGACACGGGCGACGGAGAGCCGGCTTTCCGCAGCGAGGCCACCAACCGCCTCGTGCGCCTCCTCGACCGCATCCACGAATGCCAGCCCTCCGCGAAGGTGGTGGTGACCACGCTCATGCGGCGCTACACGACGGCCGGCGACTTGACGAACAATTGGAAGTACGCCGCGATCACGAACGTGTTCAACCCCGCCATCCCCGGCATCGTCGCCGGCCAGCAGGCGAAGGGGCAGGCCGCCTACTTCCTCGACATGCACGCCGCCGTGTCGGACTGGGACCAGATCGCCGACACCGTCCATCCCAACGACGTGGGCTACACGAACATGGCGAACGCCTGGGTGAGCGCCGTCACGTCGATCGTCCCCGACCCCGCGAACTTCGCGACGGAGAACGACCTCGCCGTGGTGCAGACGACGATGGAGACCGTGGGCGAAGACGCGTTTGCGGTCAACTTCACGTTCAACCAGAAGGTCACGGCCGAGACGGTGACCAACGCGGCGAACTGGACCGTGTCGGGGACGGAAGCCGTGCAGACCATCACGCTCTCCGCCGACCAGCGCACGGCCACGCTCGCGTTCCCGTCCGGCGAATACTACTCGCCCGTCACGGTGACGGCGAAGCAGGGCGGCGTGCGCAACGCGATGGGCGGCA
>JAFRNO010000507.1 GCA_017430155.1 Kiritimatiellia bacterium
CCGCCTGCGGCGGCGATGATCACCTTGATGCCGCGCGACTCGGCGGTCTTCGAATACTCCAGCGCCACGTCGGGCGTGCGGCGCGCGCTGATCACGCGCGTCTCGTAGGGGACGCCGAATCCGTCGAGCGTCGCGCAGGCCTTCTGAACGAGGGGCCAGTCGCTGTCCGATCCCATCACGATTCCAACAAGAGGTTCTTTGCTGTCCATTTTTCTTCTCCTTGAACGGCAATATTATAGCATATTTTCATCGGGCGTTTCGTTTCCCTATAGCAAATGCTATAATGGGCGCATGAAAAAAACGATGGTTCTGGCTGTTGTGGCGGCGGCCGGGGCGGCGTGTGGCGCGTTGCCCGAGAACGCGGTGAAGGACGCGCTGGTCGCGCCCGAGCTGAAGAACACCCGCGTTCAGGGGCAGATTGGGGCGAAGTTCGACACGTTCATGCAGGAACGCTGCCTCTCGGACTTCGCCCGCGGCGTGGTCGTGCGCGAGGCGCGCGAGGCGTTCGCGCATCCGGACGACGACGTCTTTCAGGCGCCCGTGGGCATGTGGAAGGGCGAGTTCTGGGGCAAACTAATGATCTCGTCCGCGCGCGTGGCACAGTACCAGGACAATCCCGCGTTCACCGCGTTTCTCCGCGACGAGGCGCACCGCCTCATGATGTTCCAGAAGCCCGACGGCTACCTCGGCACCTATGTCAACCCCGAGTTCGTGATTCCCGGTGACCCCGAGGCGGCGCGGAAGACGATGGGCTGGGCGTGCGACTGGTGCTGGAACCTCTGGTGCCGCAAGTACACGATGTGGGGCCTCCTGATGATCTACAAGACGACCGGCGACCGCGAGATCCTCGCGGCGGCGGACCGCGCGATGACGCAGCAGATCGAGATGCTCCGCCGGATGAACGTGAAGCTCTGCGACACCGGCACGTCCGCGATGGTCGGGATGCCGAGCTGCTCCGTCCTCAAGCCGCTCGTGATGCTCTACCGCGAGACGGGCAAGCCGCTCTTCCTCGACTACGCGAAGGAGATCGTCTCGTACTGGGACCGTCCCGGCAACCCCGCCCCCAACTTCTTCCCGAACGCCGCCACGGGCCGCCCGCTCAACGAGTGGTATCCCGACCGCACCGGCCGCTGGGGCAAGGCGTACGAGATGATGAGCTGCCTCGACGGCGTGCTGGAGTACTACCGCCTCACGGGCGAGGCGCGGTGCCTGGAGATGGTGAAGCAGATGCAGGCGATCCTCTGGGCCTCGGAGCGCAACCTCGTGGAGAGCGTGGGCTACAACGACCAGTTCGTGGGCGCGTCGCGCCATCTGAACGGCACCTCCGAGCCGTGCGACGCGATCCACTGGATCCGCCTCAACTTCGACCTCTACCTCATCACCGGCGACAAGAAGTACGTGGACGCCATCGAGATGACGTTCTACAACGCGTTCCTCGCCGGCGTGTTCCGCGACGGGAAGTGGGGCGCGCGCGAGGTGCGTTCGCACGGACGGCATATCGCGCGGTTCGGGCAGAGCGGCATGCGCCACCAGCACTGCTGCGTGAACAACATGCCGCGTACGTTCATGGACGTCGCGCAGCTGGGCGTCACGCGCGAGGCGGCGGACGGCGCGCTGCGCGTCAACCTCTACTCGCCGTCCACCACCACCATCGGCGACGCGACGGTGGTGCTCACGGGCGAATTCCCCGTGGCGGACCGCGTGACGGCGATGATGGAGGCGAAGACGCCGCAGACTGTGAAGTTCCGCCTGCCGCCCTGGTCGAAGGCGACCGTCTTCCGCCGCCTGCCCGACGGCGCGGAGACGTCCGTCGCGTCGGGCGACTGGCACACGGTGCAGGTGCCGGCCGGGGTGACGGCGATCACGGTGAAGTTCGACATGACGCCGCGTCTGGAGGATTCCGACCGCGCGCCGTCGGACGTCCGCACGGATTACCGCTACGGCCGCTGGAACGTGGGACGCGATACGGCGCAGCTCTTCCGCACGACGCCCGCCGCTCGCCTCTTCCGCGGACCGCTGCTCCTCGCGAAAGCGAAGGCGGTCGGCGACGACGAGGCGGACATCCTGCGCGCCGATTTGAACAAGGGCGGATGGAAGGTGAAGCTGCGTCCGTTCGTGGACGACCGCGTGATGGGCGCCTGGGAGGCCACGTTCACGCGCGGGAAGGAAGTCTACAAGACGAACGTCTGCGACTTCCCCTCCGCTGGCGACAGCCTGCTCCCCATCGGCGCCAACGCCTTCTCGATCTTCTTCTAGACGATCGGCCGCGCAGAAAGGAAAACAACCAAAACGCCCATCGCTTCGTGAAGCGGCGAGATGCCGCTTCTCCTAGGGGTGACGACCCCGCCATTATTCACCCATCCCTCATCCCTATTCGCAGTTTCGTGCTTTACGGCGGAGCGGGGGAATGGTAGAATTGTCACAACTCTGAAAGGAAAAACAGATGAAGAAAATCTTGTTGACGGTGGCGGCCGCGGTGTTCGCGGCGGCGGAGTGCGCGGCGGCGGTGACGATGCCGCGCGTGTTCGGAGACAACATGGTGCTCCAGCAGGGGCAGCCCGTGCCCGTGTGGGGCAAGGCCGCGCCGGGCGAGAAGGTGACCGTGTCCTTCGCCGGGCAGACGGCGACGGCCACGGCCGACGCGCAGGGCAAGTGGCGTCTCAAGCTTGCGCCGCTGAAGGCGTGCGCCGAAGGCGCCGAGTTCCGCGTGGCGGGCGAGAACGCGCTTGTGTTCAAGAACGTGGTCGTGGGCGAGGTGTGGTTCTGCTCGGGGCAGAGCAACATGGAGTTCACGATGAGCTCGCGTCGGAAGGTGAAGGACTGGGAGAAGGAGGTGGCGGCGGCGAACTGGCCGCTCATCCGCCACTTCAACGTGGCGCACAAGATATCCAAGGAGCCCCTCGACGACGTGGAGGCCGTGTGGGAGGTGACGACGCCCCAGACGATCCCGCCGCAGAGCGCGGTGGCGTTCTTCTTCGGCGAGACCCTGCACAAGACGCTCAAGGTGCCGGTGGGCCTCATCAACTCCTCGTGGGGCGGCACCGGCATTGAGCCGTGGACGCCCGCCGGGCATCCCGACGACCTCTGGATGCTGCAGAACTTCGGCAAGTGGAACCGTCCGCAGGACGTGCCGACCGTGCTCTGGAACGGCATGGTGGCGGGTCTCGTGCCGTTCGCCATCAAGGGCGCGATCTGGTACCAAGGCTGCCACAACATGCGCGACGGCGACGTCTACACCGACAAGACGGTGTCGCTCGTGCGCGGCTGGCGCCGCGAGTGGGGCCAGGGCGACTTCCCGTACTTCCTCGTGCAGCTCGCGCCGTACAAGTACAGCAACGCGAAGGACACGTCCCTGCCCGTCTTCCAGGAGGCGCAGGCGCGCGTGCAGGAGAAGGTGCCCAACAGCGGCTACACCGTGATCAACGACGTGGGGGCCGTGAACGACATCCACCCCACCGACAAGCGCACCGTCGGCATGCGCATGGCCGACCAGGCGCTCGACCGCGTGTACGGCACGTTCACGCGTCCGTGGCGCACGCCCACGCTGAAGGGCTACAAGGTGGAGGGCAGCGCGCTGCGCGTGTCGCTCGCCGACGCGGACGGGCTCAAGACGCGCGACGGTCTGCCGCCCAACGAGTTCGAGGTGCGCGGCATCTGCGGCACGTGGGTGCCCGCGCAGGCGAAGATCGAGGGGACGGACGTGGTGCTGACGGC
>JAFRNO010000508.1 GCA_017430155.1 Kiritimatiellia bacterium
CGCATGGACGAGATCGACCAGGCGTTCCCGCGCGCGTGGAACCGCGACTTCCACCCGCGCGGCAAGTACCTCGACTGGGGCGATCCCAACAAGGGCGCGTGGTGCACCGAGGGCGGCGCGTACTGGTTCGAGGGACTCGTGCGCCTCGCGTGGGAGCTCGACGACGCGGAGCTGAAGGCGTACGCGAAGAAGCGTCTGGAGCCGCTCCTCGAGCGCATGAACCCGAACGCCATCGCGTTCGTCTACTGGATGGACCGCAACGACCCCGCGCAGATGGCGGAGATCGAGAAGGCCAACCACGGGTTCATCGTGGGCGCGAGCGGACGCACCACGCGCGCCATGCTCGCCTACTACGAGGCGACGGGCGACGAACGCGCGCTCCGCGCCCTCACGTGGTGTCTCGACGATCCGCGCTTCTATTTCTTCGGCAACCCGATCACGCTGCCGGCGGCGGCCTGTGACACGTGGCGCTACAGCGGCGACGACAAGCTCGCCAAGGCCATCGACAACTTCTACGCCACGAAACCCTACCCCGAACGCTGGCCCGCGATGCGCTACGGGCTCCCCGTGTGCCATGACGCCCTGCGGATGCGCGAGCGGCGCGACCGCGAGGACGGCAAGAAGTGGGAATGGCGCCTCCAGCACGGCGTCCTCTGCTACGAGAGCATGCTCTCGTGGGTGAAGGCGTCGCTCTGGACGGGCGACGGCAAATACCTCGCGAACGTCCGCGCGTGGCTGGACCTCCACGAGCGCGTCTGCCGCCAGCCGCACGGCGTGACCGTGGCCGACGAGCAGTTTGGCTGGGCGGGCCCGAACCGGGGCACCGAGACCTGCACGGTGGCGGGCGACCTCCTGCTCTACGCCACGCTCGCCGGCGCGACGGGCGAAGGACGCTTTGCCGACCACGTGGAGCGGAGTTTCTTCAACGCGGGGGCGGCCTGCTCCTCGCGCGACTTCATGCACCATGTCTACTTCCAGGCGCCCAACCGTCCGACAGGCACCGGCAACTTCCACGCCGGCCCCGCCGGCAAGGGCGGCGCCTACAAGACGAAGCACTGGCCGCTCTGCTGCACGGCCGCACTCGCCCGCATCCTGCCCGGCTACGTGCAGTGGATGTGGATGAAGCCCGCCGCCGGCGGACTCGCCGCCACGCTCTACGCGCCGAACACGCTCGAAACGGAGCTGGATGGTTCCGCCGTCCGCATCGAGACGAAGACGGACTATCCCTTCAACGAGACGCTGGAGATGAAGGTGTCTACGGCAACGCCGCTCAAGTTCCCGCTTCGGCTGCGCGTGCCGGAGTGGTGCGTCAATCCCTGCATCGCCGTGAACGGCAACACGCTCAGCCTCCCCGTGGGCGCCGACGGATTTACCGTCGTCGACCGCGAGTGGAAGACGGGCGACGTCGTGTCGCTTACCTTCCCCATGACGCCGAAGGTCGAGACGATGCGCGACTTCAACGACGGCGGCAAGCCGTACTGCTCGCTTGTGTGCGGGCCGCTCCTTTTTGCGTACGGGTTGCCGGAGAAGGACGAGAACACGCCCCTTGACGCCGCCAAGATGGCGGCTCTCCCAGTTAATGCGCTACGTACCGACTGGCGGCTTGATTCGGCGCGCGTGCTTGCGGATGTACAGGTCGTGCGCACGCCCATGCCCGCGAAATGGGACTGGCCGCTCGCCGCCCCGCTCCGCCTGAAGGCGAAGGCGGCGGATGGCAGCGCGCTCGAACTCGTGCCCTACGGCTGCACCAAGCTCCGCATCTCGATGTTCCCCGACACGACCAAATAGCATCTTCCGTAGGAACGGCAGCCACGTGTTTTAATACGTGCGGCCGCGGATGAGGGCGGGCAGCCACACGCGGTAGCGGTTGTCGGGACGCCACACGTTGCCGGCTGAGGCGTAGTCCGTGAAGTGGACCGCGCGCGGGTGGCATTCCTGGTCCTTGTCCTCGTCGTGCGAGCCCATGGGGAGGAAGCCCGTCACGGACATGAACATCGCGGGGTCGTCCGCGCGCGTGAGGCGGAAGGCGGCCAGGTCTTCGTCCTTCACCGTCCACTCGCGCACCTCCTCGTCGAGCTCGCCGTCGTGGAAGCGCGTGTCACGCGCGAGGCACACCGGCCCGCGCGTGAAGGCGACGTGGTCGTGCAGGCGGTGCATCTTCACCGGCATCGGCAGCGTCAGCTCCACGATCTCCCCGTTCCGCCATGTGCGGCGCAGTTCGCAGTAGCCGCCGGCGACGATCTGGACGTCGACCGGCTTGCCGTTGATCTTCACCGAGGCCCCTTCCGCGAAGGAGGGAATGCGGAGACGGAGCGCAAAAGCAGTCGGCGTCTCCGATTCACAGGTGAGCGTGACGCGCTCCTCGCGCGGATAGAGCGTGTAGAGGCGGAAGCGCGCCTTCTTCCCCAGCGCGGGCAGGTCCGCCTCGGCGAGTCCGCTCATGTAGAAGTCGAGCGTCGCCACGTCGCCGGCCGCCGTGAACGCGCGGTTGAGGACGCACAGCCAGCCGCGCGGGCCGTTCGCGTTGCAGCAGTTGGTGTGCAGGCGGCAGTGATGGTGGCCCGGCGCGCGCGAACCCATCAGCGGCGTGTAGGCCGCGAAGGTGTCCGCCTCGTAGTTCAGCGCGCCGAGGTACGCGTTGTAGAACGTCTTCTCCAGCTGCTCGGACCAGTACGGATCGCCCGTCACCGCGCGCAGCTTCTCGCAGAGGCGCATCCACGTGGTGATCACACACGTCTCCTGCTGCCAGGAGATGTGCCGCCACTGCTGGTCTGCGCCGTGGAACCAGTGTTCGCCCGCCGCGCCGCCGCCGGCGAGGTTGATCTCCGTCGTGGCGATGCTCTTCGCGGTCTTGACCGCGGCGTCGAGATACTCCTTGCGTCCCGTGGCCTGGTAGTATTCAATCAGCCCCTGGTAGCAGCTCATCAGCTCGTACGCCTTCGTGAGCGCGTGCTCGGGGTTCCAGGAGTGGTACTTGTCGACCACCGTCAGGCGGCGGTCGGCAACGGGCACGTCGGACTGCTTCACGAGCTCGGGTCCGTCGGGATACTCGGTCATCTGCTTCACGATGTAATCCGCGAACGCGAGGAAGCGCGGCTCCTTCGTGCGGTTGTAGAGCCACACGACCGGCTCGAGGACGCTCAGCGACGGCAGGCCGCCGTACTGTCCCGTGAAGCGGAGCGCCGTACGGCCCTTCGGCCCGCGCTCGGCGATCAGGTAGTCGCAGAGGCGCTTCGCCGCCTCCAGGGCCTCGGCGGCGGACGGCTTCAGGGAAGGATCGCGCGCGGCGTAGTCGTAGTAGTGCATCAGGCCCATGAGCGTGTACTTCGTGCCCCACACGTCCCATCCGCGACTGTAGCGGTTCTCGGGCGCGTAGTTGCCGATATAGCCGCCTGGCTCCTGCC
>JAFRNO010000509.1 GCA_017430155.1 Kiritimatiellia bacterium
AGAGCGCGGTGATGTGGATGTCGGGATGGCTGCGGAGTCCGTTGAAGTCCCCGAACGCCATGTTGCCCGTGCCGACGCAGGCGTGGGAGAGGACCGAGTTGGGGCTGCGGCGCGAAACGACGGCCGGGAAGCCGACGAAGGGGGTGAGCCCGGCGGCGGCCGTGGCGGAGGCGAGGAAGGAGCGGCGTGTTGTTTTCATGGTATGTCTTACTTTTTCTTGTTGAGTTTTTCAAGCGTGGCGCGGAGCGGGTAGTCGTCGGCGCCGATCACTTTGTTGCGGATGAGGACGTCGAAGCCCTTGAGGGTGCCGGCGATGTAGGTGCGGTTGGCGGCGACGTCCTTCGGGGAGAGCGACTTCAGCCAGGCGTCGTAACCGGCGCAGAGCGACTTCGCGGCGTCGAGATAAACAGGCTTCTTCGAGTAGGAGAGCACTTCGAGGATGCCGTTGACGTTTTTGGCATCGGGCACTTTCACGTCGATCTTGGCGAAGAGCGCGGCAGCCGTCTTCTCGCGCAAGGCGGTCACGTCCTCTTCCTTTGCGGACATCTCCGAGTGCGTTGTGTTGTCCCAGCGCGACGGGATCTCGCGGATCCAGATGTTGCGGAAGGGCACGGGGTCGCCGTGGTCCTGGAGGCGCCACGGGAGCTTGGTTTCGTGCTGGACGAGCGGACGGCGCACGCGGTGCGTGCCCATGCCCTCGAGTTCCCAGGCGTCCTGCACGAGCACGCCGTTGTGGAACACGGTGACGGTGCCGGGGTGGAGGACCTTGCCGTCCTTCCAGATGGGCTGGTGGAAGATGATGTCGTAGGTCTGCCACACGCCAGCGGGGCGGCTCGCGTTGACGAGCGGCGGGTTCTGCGCGTAGACCGACGCCGCGATGCCGTCGGGGTAGTTGCGCTCGACCTTGGCATCGGGATCGGGGTCGTAGGAGTTGAGGATCTGGATTTCGTACTGGCCCATGGGGATCTCTCCCGAGTTGCCGCCGAGTTGACCATGTTTTCTCGCATCCTCAAGGGGGCTGAGCCATTCGACGTGGAACTGGGCGTCGCCGAACGCGCGCTTCGTGCAGGCGACTCCGGAGCGCGGCGTGCAGACGAACAAGCCGTCCTTCACGCGCCACTTCGTGGGCTGTCCCTTTGCGTCGCACCAGTTCTCGTCCACGCTCCGCTGCGTGCCGTCGAAGAGGACGATCGCGTCGGATGGCGGCTTGCCCGGCGGCGTCTCCACCTGTTTGGGGTACGGGCGGTTGAAGTCGTGAATGGCCCAGGCGTGCTTGGCGTCGGGCGTGTCGCCGTAGAGGCCGAAGATGCCGCGTTCGCCGGCTGCGGCGGGGAGCACGGCGCATGAAAGCGCCGCGCAGGCGAGGAGGGTGTTTTTCATTTTGTGCCTTTCACGAACTCAGCGAGCCGAGGTTGAAGATCGGCAGGAACATGGCCGTCACGATCGTGCCGATGATGACGCCGAGGAAGACCATGAGGAACGGCTCCATCAACGAGGTGAGCGTCGCGAGCATCACCTCGACCTCCTCTTCGTAGGAGTCGGCCACCGATTCGAGCATGTCCTCGACCTTGCCGGCCTTTTCGCCCGCGGCGAGCATGCGGACCATGAGGATGGGCATGAACGGCTTGCCCTGGAGCGAGGGGCTCAGCTGGTTGCCCTGCTCGACTTCCTTGCGCGCGGCGAGGACGGATTGCTCGAGCACGTAGTTGTCCAGTGACCCCGCGACGACTTCCAGCGACTTGAGGATGGGCACGCCCGCCGCGACCATCTGGGCGAGCAGGCGGCAGAAGCGCCCGATCGCCGCCTTCTGGTTCAGGGCGCCGAACACGGGCAGCTTGAGTTTCCAGCGGTCGAATGCGAGGTGGCCGGCATGCGTCGACTTCCAGCGCTTGAAGGCGAACAGGCCGGCGGCGATGACGCCGCCGATGACGTACCACCAGTTCTTCACGAACTCCGAGATGTCCACGAGTCTCTGCGTGAGCCAGGGCAGTTCCTTGCCGAAGCCGCTGAACATCTCCGCGAACACCGGCACGACGAACTGGATCAGGCCGGCGGCGAGCAGAAGGGCGATGCTGATGATCACCGTCGGGTAGGTCATGGCGCTCTTGACTTTCTTCTGCAGGCGCGAGGAAGACTGGAGAATGTTGGCGAGGCGCTTCATGATGCCGGCGAACTCGCCGGACTGCTCGCCCGCGATGACCATGTTCACGTACATCTCGTCGAACAGCTGCGGGAAATCGGCCAGGCCGTTCGAGAGGGGGGCGCCGCCCTCGATGACGTCGCTCAGGTGCTGGAGGACCTTCTTGAATTCAAGGTCCGACCTCTGCTCGCCGAGCGTCTGGATTGACGCGAGAATCGTCATGCCGGCGCCCAGCATCGACGCGAGCTGGCGCGTGAACGGGATGATTTCCTTGTTGCGGAGGCGCTTGACGCCCTTGACCCGGATCGGTTTGCCCATCATTCGCCTCCTGTCACTTCAAATGCGGCCTCGAGCGAGGTGATGCCGGCGCGCACCTTGCGCATGCCGGCCTCCTTCAATGTGACCATGCCCTCCTCGAGCGCGAGGGACTTGAGCATCTCCGCGTCGCCGCCGCGTTCGATGACGCCGCGTATCTTCGGCGAGATCGGGAGCACCTCCATGAACGCGCCGCGCCCCTTGTAGCCGGCCCCGCGGCACTTGGGGCACCCGACGGGGCCGTAGACCGTGACGCCCTCGAACGGGGCCGGATCCACCTTGTTCGCCCGCAGCAGTTCGGCGTTGACGTCCACGGGTTTCTTGCAGAACGGACACAGCTTGCGGAAAAGCCGCTGCGCCTGCGCGAGGATGAGGGAGCTCGCGAGCATGAACGGGGCGATCTGCATGTCGAAGAGACGCGCCACCACGCCCACGGCGTCGTTCGTATGGAGGGTGGAGAGCACGAGGTGGCCCGTCAAGGCCGCCTTGACGGCGATGTCCGCCGTCTCGCCGTCGCGGATTTCGCCCACGAGCACGATGTCCGGGTCCTGACGCAGCACGCTTCGGAGCACGCCCGCGAACGTGAGGCCCACCGCCGTGTTCACGTGCACCTGGTTGACGCCGGCGAGTTCGTATTCGACGGGGTCCTCGGCCGTGATGATGTTCACGTTGGGCGTGTTGAGGTCCTGAAGGCAGGAGTAAAGCGTGGTCGTCTTGCCGGAGCCCGTGGGCCCCGTTACGAGGATAATGCCGTGGGGCTGCTCGATTGCGTACTTCATCGCCTTGTAGGCGTATTCGTCGAGGCCGAGCGACGCGAGGCCGGGGGCGAGGTTCGCCTTGTCGAGGATACGCATCACCACTTTCTCGCCGTGTACCGTGGGGAGGATCGAGACGCGCACGTCCACCTCCTTGCCGATGGCCTTGATCTTGAACCGGCCGTCCTGCGGCTTGCGGCGTTCGGCGATGTCGAGCGCGCTCATGATCTTGATGCGGCTCACGACGGCGTTGTGGAGGGCCTTGGGAGGGGCCGGGCGCTCCACGAGTTCGCCGTCGATGCGGTAGCGGAGCCGCGAGGCGTGTTCCAGCGCCTCGAAGTGGATGTCCGACGCCTTCGTCTTGAGAGCCTCGATTATCATGGAGTTCACCATGCGGATGACGGGCGCGTCCTCGTCCGACGTCAGGGAGGCGTCGAGGACGTCGGTCTTCATCTCGGAAAGGACCTCGAGTTCGGACTCGTCGCCCTTCATGATGGATTCCATTGCGAGGGCGGGGTTGCTGGCGTCCGATGCGGCCTTGAGACGCGCCAGCGCGTCCGCAATCTGCTTTTCGGGAGCTACGCAGGGCCAGATGTGCCCGCCCGCCGCATGGGTGACCTCCTCAAGCGCCGGGAGGTTGAAGGGATCCGCCAGCGCGATCGTGAACCGGCCGCCGAGCTTTGCCACCGGCACGGCCTTGGCCTTGATCCAGAAATCTTCCGATTTGCCGCAGAGCAGGTCTTGGTTGATGGTAAAGTTGTCAGGAAACGCAAGCGGCGCCATGTTGAAGTACGCGGCCGCCGCCAACGTAAAGGCGGCGGGGTCGACGAGATTCTTCTGCACGAGAAACTGCTCCAGCGGCATTTTCGCCTCCGCCGCCTGCCGTGCGACCTCCTTGAGTTGCTCCGCCTCAAGGACCTTGCAGGCGAGCAACGCCTCCGAAAAATTGCCGAAGTGCGTCCTCGCTTGTGCCTTCTTAACCGATTTCAGAATCATACTCAATATTTTAAGCATAATCCGTGCCACCGATCGGCACGAAATCTGCTATAAGATAAGGGTGGAGAAAGAAAGATGGCAGAACAGGACAATTCAAAACTGCTCGAAGGCATAGCTTATTTCGAGAAAATGCTGAAAGTGATGCCGGGCGATCGGACCACGCTCGAATTTCTTTCCGTTGCATATGAGCAGTTGGGCGATTCGGAGAAGCAACGGACGTCATTGATTCAGTTGGCGGAAGCGCTTTTGCGCGAAAAGGATTATGATGCGGCGGAGGCGATTGGCGAAAGGTTGGGGGAGTTCTCCGAGGCGGATGCCCAGGACATGGCTCGCCGAATCAAGTCCGCCCGGAACCCCATTCAGTTGAAGGCCGTCATGCGTCCGGGCGCCGGGGCGCGACCCATGCGAACGGCGGCTCGTCCAGCGGCTGGTGCGCCGGAGTCGGCTTCTTCGCAGGGGGTTTCTCTCGCACAGGAAGTGATGGCGGCCGTGAAGGCGGAGGCGGCGCTGATCCGCGACCTCTATGCGAAGAACGTGGTGGACGCGTCGGCGGCGGAGGTGGTGCAGCGGCATCTGGGCGGTTTGCCGGAGCCGACGCGGCCGTTTCTCGTTTCTGCGTTGGCGATTCTTGAAAAAGAGAGCGGCGGTCTAGGGGAGAAGGCGGCGGTGTACATGGCGGACGCAGCGTCCGCACCCCTCATCCCCCTGCAGGCGTTCATGCCGTCGGCGGCGCTCGTGCGGCAATTGCCCGATGAAATCGTGCGCGTCCGCGGCGCCGTGCCGTTTGGGCGGCTCGGCGACACGTTGCTCGTCGCGGTCCTGAATCCGTTGGATACGGCGTTTCATGCGGAGGTCGAGCGTCTGGCGGGGTGTCCGTGCCGGTTCTTCCTCGCCGATCCACATACCACGGAGGATTTCCTTGAGAAGTTTTTCGCAGAGAATGCGTAGGGCGAAGCGCGGCGTCACGCTCGTCGAGGTGATGCTCGCGTCGTCCATCCTCGCGCTGATGGCCCTGTCGCTGTTCGAGGGCATCGCCGTGGCGGCCCGCATCGCCCGGGAGAACGCCGAGTACCTGCAGGCGGACGCCTATGCCTTCGACCTCGCGTGGAAGCGCTACAACGAGAGCTACATGGCCCTGCGCAACCTCACGGCCACGCCGGACGAGGAAATCACGGAGGAGGCCGCGCCGATGCTCTACCGCGCGAACGCCCCGGCCGTTTCGCACACGACGATCACGCGTGTCGTCGATCCGAACGACACGTCCGTGGAACTGGGCCTGATCATATCCGTTGACGTGGAATGGGGAGCGTCGAGCGCCCGTCGTCGGCTGTCCTCGACGCATACGGCCACGGTCTTCAAGGGCGGCACGGAGGACGGCTAATGGCGCGCGGCACGTCCAGAGGCGGGTTCACGCTCGTGGAACTGATGGTGACCACGGTGATTTTCACGATCATACTCGCGGCCGTGTCCAGCGCCTACTTGGGGAGCGTGCGCCTGTTGAAGGTCACGGTTGCGACGGCGGAGATGTCGCTGGGCATGCGCGATTTGCGCGACCGGCTTCTCTTCCATGCCGCGCCGCCGCACGACGACACGATCTGGGCCGGCTTGCTCTCCGGCACGAACCACGTGGATGTGCTGGAAGGAAACGCCACCCGGATTCTTATGCGCTGCGTCGCGATGAAGAACAATTCCGGGACGATGGGCAGTCAGACGATCCGTTTGGGTTTCAATGATTACGGCACGGAAAAATGCAGCTTCTCCAGCGACGACAGCTATGATGCGCACTGGACGCGCCGCTGGCTCCATCCCGGCAAGTTGAACCTTCTCGCCGATTCGGGTTCGACGGCGCCGCTTGTATGGGCGCGGAAGGCCGACGGTACGGAAGACCATTCGCGGTTCTACATCCGCCTGAAGGGACGGACGGAGGCGGCGGGGATACCCGTCGAGCACGGCGAGCGCATCGTCGTGCCCGTGTTCGGCCGCCAGCAAATCACGCGCACGGACGGGAAAGGAGGCCTGGACCGATGAATGCCCGACGTTCCACGGAAGGTTTCGTGCTCGTGTTCTCGCTCGTCATCGCGCTTTGCGTCGGAGTGATTCTCGCGGGGACGCTCGGCTATGTCTCGTATGCCGCGCGGCAGAGCGCAGCGGCGGCGGCCCGGTCGAGCTGCCGTCTCGCGGCGATGAGCGCCATCGAAAAGGTGAAGGACGACGTCTACCGGGCGTTCAAGAGGCGTAACGGAAACAAGTCAGTTCTGGGCAGCAGCGTCTACAACTGGTTCACCACGGGCTGGAGCGCCACGTCGGTCGGCTCGGACGGTTTCCGCGTGGACTTCGACACGTCCCTCGTTCCGATTCGCGAGCGGCTGGGCGGTTTCACGGATTTGCGCGTGCGGCTTCGGTCGGCGCCCGTGAAGAACGGATCCCGCGCGGTGGTTACGTTCTTTGCCACGGCGTCGCGCATGACGGGCAACGGCATGCACGTCAGCGTGACGCTGGCCGAGCGCGTGTCGTTCGGCGTCGACCGCTCGAAGGTGTTCGACTACGCCTACTTCGTAAACAACTACGGCTGGTTTGAAGGTTCCACGATCACGGCGAACGGGGCCGTGCGCGCAAACGGCGACATGTCGCTCTCGCAGAGCCCGAAGGTGAACGGCGACGTCTACGCCGCCGTCAACGAGGAGCTGGGCGTGCCGGGCGACATCACGAACGGGCAGGGCACGATGGACAATAAGAACACCTACCGCGGTTCGCAGTACGGCACGTCCAACCGCGCGCGCCCGCTCCAGAAGGAGTCGGACGACGGCGGCTACAACGCACCGAACACGGTGACGGCGGCGGACCTCGCGGCCCGCCTCCACGGCAATCTCGCCGAGGGACTGGACATGCCGTGGATCTCGGGTTTGAACGAGTACATCGATTACGGAAAGAACGAATACGTCAACCCCAACACCGGCGTGAAGGGGTCTTCGCTCTCCCAGGGCGGGAACTACTATGTCAACAACTCCAATTCCGGGGACCCCAACTACGGCTATTATCAGGGGGCCGGCCCGTCGGGGGACCCGACGTTTCCGGACAACCACGCGCTCGTGCTGGAAGGCACGCAGGCCAATCCTATCCGCGTCAACGGCCCCGTCGTCGTCTCGAACGACGTGGTGATCAAGGGCTATGTGACGGGGCAGGGCACGATCTACTCGAGCCGCAACATCCACATCGTGGGCAACATCAAGTACGTCAACCCGCCGAACTGGGTGAACAAGGAGGCCGCATCGGGAAACGGCAACTCCACGAAGGACCTCCTCTGCCTTGCCGCAAAGGGCAATATCGTCATGGGCGACTGCACGTCGTCAGGCTGGCTCGACAACACGCTCCGGCGCGTCCTCACGCAGCAGCCGTACGTCCAGCCCTACGCCTGCGCCCATGCGGACGACGGGACGTGGATCGACGGCGACATCGGCTATCCCCGTCCGGGCAAGAACGTTTTCGAGGGGAACTACACGGCCGCCGACGGCGGGAGCAAGGTGGCGCAGCAGGCCGTCTACAAACAGCAGTACATCGGCGGGCGCTGGCAGAACGTCCTCGATCACTACACCTACTCCCCCGCCTCCGGCCGGCGCTACTACGACAGCGTCGTGGCGCCACACGAAATCTCTTCGCGCGCCTCCACCATTACGCAGATCGACGCGGTTCTCTACAACAACCACGGTATCTTCGGCAAACTGGGCCAGTGCACGATCAACGGCTCGCTCGTGTGCCGCAACGAGGGCATGATCTTCAGCGGCCGCCTTTATCTGAACTGGGACTACCGCCTCTATTCGGGGTCCCCTGAAAACGTGATGAACCAACTCGTGGGCATGCCGCTGGGGACGGGGAAACCCGTCGTCCTCTCGTGGCAGGAGGTGCCGGACGACTGGAACGCGGAGACAACCGGTGATTTAGGCGAACGAAAACGTGGATCTTGTGACGGCGCGCCGCCAGCAGGATCTGGAGCGCGCGCGCCGGGAATACCATTCCGCCGTGGCCGAAGGACGGCTGGCCGAGCGGTCGGCGCGTCCGGCGAACGCGCAGCTCGCTGTCGCGACAAGCTCGACCTTCTCGGCCTCGGACACGGCGAGCGCGTCCGGCCCCGCGGCGGAGGCCGTCGAGGTGCAGCCCGTCGGCGCGGTCCCGGCGCCGGCCGATCCGGAGGCC
>JAFRNO010000510.1 GCA_017430155.1 Kiritimatiellia bacterium
CGCGCAGCGGATCCGGCGCGGTAAAGAGTCGGTCGTAGAGACGCACCTCGGCCTTCACGCCGGTCGCGACGTCCACCCAGTGGATCGTGCCCTTCACCTTGCGTCCGTCGGACGGGTTTCCGCCCCACGACCCTTCGTCCCACGTGCAGCGGATCGTCGTGATCTTGCCGTCGGCGTCCTTCTCCACGCCCGTGCACTTCACGATGCACGCGCCGCGCAGGCGCACCTCGCGATCCGGTGCGAGGCGGAAAAACTTCTTCTCCGGCACCTCCATGAAGTCGGCGCGGTCAATCCACACTTCCTTCGAGAACGGCACCTTGCGCATGCCGGCGGATTCGTCGAGCGGATTGTTCGGCAACTCCACCATCCCCGTTCCCTGTTCCCCGTTCCCCGTTCCCCAATTCTCAATCACGAGTTTCACGGGGTCGAGCACGGCCATGCGGCGCAGGGCCGTGCGGTTCAGTTCCTCGCGCACGCACCATTCGAGCAATGCGGGATCCGACTCGCTCTCCACCTTCGTCACGCCCACGCGGTCGCAGAACTCGCGGATCGCGCCCGGCGTGAAGCCGCGGCGGCGCATCGCGCACACCGTCGGCATGCGGGGATCGTCCCAGCCGGAGACGTGCCCTTCCGTGACGAGCTGCAGGAGCAGGCGCTTCGACATCACGGTCCACGTGATGTTGAGGCGCGCGAACTCGCGCTGCTGCGGGCGTATCTTCACGCCGTTGCGCACCACGAGGAGGCCCTGCTCGTCCATGCGGTCGACCACCCAGTCGTAGAGCGGACGGTGCACCTCGAACTCAAGCGTGCACATGGAGTGCGTCACGCCCTCCAGCGCGTCCTCGATCGGATGCGCGAAATCGTACATCGGGTAGATGCACCACTTGTCGCCCAGGTGGTAGTGCGATACGTGGCGGATGCGGTAGATCACGGGATCGCGGAAGTGGATGTTCGGCGAGGCCATGTCGATCTTCGCGCGGAGGCACCACTCGCCGTCCGCGTACTTCCCGTCGCGCATCTCGCGGAAGATGCGCAGGTTGCGTTCGGGGTCCGTGTCGCGCGAGGGCGAGGGACGGCCGGGCTTCTCGGGCACGCCGCGGTATTCCTTCCACTCGTCCTGCGTGAGGTTGCAGCAGTAGGCCTGCCCGGCCTTGATCAGGTTCTCGGCGATCTGGTACATCGTGTCGAACATGTTCGACGCGTTGTAGAAGCCGGGCTCCGCGCCGTCGCCCGCGCCCGACCACTGCCAGCCGAGCCAGCGGATGTCGTTCTTGATGTTCTCGGCGTATTCGTCCGACTCCTTCGCCGGGTTCGTGTCGTCCAGGCGCAGGTGGCACTCGCCGCCGAAGAGCTTCGCCATGCCGAAGTCCACGCACACGGCCTTCGCGTGGCCGATGTGGATGTAGCCGTTCGGCTCGGGCGGGAAACGGGTGACGACCGTGCCGCCGGTGCGCCCGGCGGCATGGTCCTCCTCAATCCACTGCCGGAGAAAATGCCGGCTCGTGTCGGACTCCCTGGACGCGTCCATAAATCAGAAGCGCCCGTTCACGAACGGGAACACGTAGAGGAAGCGGTCGTCGTCAATGAAGTTCAGAAGCCCGATCTGGATGCCCGTCATGGTGTCGGCCCAGTTGACGAGGCCGAGCTGGAGTCCGTCGAAGTCGCCGGCCGTGTTGCACACGCCGAGCTGGAATCCGCCGCCATGCGCGCGCGCGTCGTTCCAGAGCGAGCACTGGAAACCGGCCATGTCGCTGTCGACCAAGTTGACGAAACCGAGCTGCATGCCCGCCACGTCCGTGCCAACCACGTTGCCGCCGCCGATCTGCAGGCCGTTCATGTGCTCGCGCACGCGGCCGCATCCGAGACCGAAGTCGAAGCCGTTGAGGTTCTGGACGTCGCCGTAGATGAGATGCAGGCGAACGCCGTCGACCGAGGACTTTGCAATCGGGATCTGCCCGGGCGCGCAGACCGAAAGCATGATATAGTAATCCGAATAGGCCGCCTGAAGCGCGAGGGACGCGCACAGAACCGTCAGAACCGTTAACAGTTTCTTCATAAAACCTCCTTAGGGGTGATTGGTGCTATAGATTATACCCTTATCTGGACGAAAAGGAAAGCGCGATTTACAAAATCCGATTATTCCTCAAACGGTAGAGCAAGGCGGCGTGGCCGGGAATCGGCAGGACGAAGCGTCCGTTGAAGACGCCCAGGTCCTTCTGCGCCCACACGTCGCGCACCTTGCAGGACGGCGGGAGGCCGAGCGCCTTGAAGTCGGCGGCAATCTCGCGCTCCTCCCACGTGCGGTTGAAGAGCACGACCGCCCATGAGCCGTCAGAGAGCGGACGCAGCCAGACGTCATGCTCGGCCGTATGCACGACCGGACGACCCGCCTTGCCGAGCGCGTCCTGGTCGATGTCCAGCACCTCGTCGTTCGTCAGGAGCGCGCGCGCCAGGGGATCGAGCCGCTCCAGGTCGCAGCCGATGAAGAGCGGCGCGGCCATGATCGTCCAAAGCGACATGTGCGCGTACTGCTCGTTCGGCGTGAGACGGCTTGTCGTGAAGCCGTTCGAGCGCATCGGCCCGACCACGAGCTTGTCCGGATCGTTCCAGCCGCCGGGACCGGCGGCGTCCGCCACGTTCATGTTTTCGTTGATGGAACGGATGAGGAGCGGCC
>JAFRNO010000065.1 GCA_017430155.1 Kiritimatiellia bacterium
GGCCTCGCACAAGCTCGGCATCGACTGGTCGATGCTTGACGGCATGAAGGGCACCGCCACGTTCGGCGGCGGCATGGACCGCATGGTCGTGGGCAACGCCGTGACGGACTTCAAGCGCAGCATGGTGTCCGGCGGGGCGGGGAATTCGGGCACGTACTCCTACGGCGTCGCCGGGCAGACCGCCACGAAGACCGTCACGTCCACGCAGAACACGTTGGCGGATGGCTCCTCCACGTCGTCGCGCACGTCGTCCGAGACATCGACCACGACAGGCCGCGACGGCGGCATCAGCTACTTCTCCGGCACGCTGCAGTTCTCCGACATGTCGCTCGTGCTGAGCGCGCTCGATTCCAGCGGCGACGCGCGCATCTTCTCCAACCCGAAGATCATCGTCGCCAACGGGAAGAAGGCCACGGTCGACATGACGGAGAAGTACCCCAACGTCCAGATTTCGGCCAAGCGCACGACGAGCGGCAGCTCCGACGCCCTCGACCTCAGCATGAACATGGCGGTCATCCCGGGCGAGGAGAAGCTCATGTTCGCCAAGGAGGCGTTCTTCAGCTGGGGTATCTCGCTGGAGGTGACGCCGCGCGTCAGTTCCAACGGGCTCATCAACGTGTCGATCGTCCCCACCATCTCCAGCTGCACGGACTGGGTGACCGCCGGCGCGGGCGACACCACGACTTCGGCCAACAACGCCGGCACTTACTCCTCGAAGTATCCGGTGCTGGACGTGCAGCGTCTCGTGACCGACTTCACGCTCGCGGCGGGCGAGACGGCCGTGATCGGCGGCCTCTCGAAGACCACGGAGGAGCAGACGGACTCCGGAATCCCGTGGCTGCGCGACATCCCGTGGATCGGCGACAAGTTCTTTGGACGCAAGATCCGCACGAAGGTGCAGAAGGAGATCATCGTGTTCGTGACCGTGGGCATGGCCGACCCGAAGGGCGTGCCCACGGACATCGGCCTGCCCAAGAACGCCGTGCTCGGCCGCATGTACACCGAAGGCGTGAAGTTCGAGCCCGGCGACCGCCACGGCAACGCGATCGAGGGCATTGCCTCGCTCGACACGCGCTCGCTCGACGAGCAGGCGAGGGATCCCCTCGCCACCAACAAGGCAGAGCGCGTGGTGTTCCCGATGCCGTTCACCAAGGCCAAGGACGGCACGAACGGTGACGCGAAACCTCAAAACGAAAAATGAAGCAGATATCCCTTACGTTTTGCGCGACGGCTCTTGCCGCCGCCTGTTCCGCAGCGGCCCTGCGTCCCTGCGCCTTTAACGTCCTGCCCGTCGGGAGCGTTCGCCCCGAGGGATGGCTCCGCACGCAGCTGGAGCTCCAGCGCGACGGCATCACGGGCCACGCCGAGGAGCTGTACGACGACATCGGCAACAGCGACTGGCTGACCGGCGCGCACCGCGGCAAGCAGTACGCCTGGGAACGCGGCCCCTACTACGCGAAGGGACTCGTCTCGCTCGCATTCGCGCTCGACGACGAGGCGCTCAAGGCACGGGCGAAGCGGTGGGTTGACTGCATCCTCGCCTCGCAGAAGCCCGACGGCGACTTCGGTCCCAAGGCGCGCAACTGGTGGGCGAACATGATCTCCCTCTGGCTACTGCGCGACTGGGCGGACGCGACGGGCGATCCGCGCGTGGTGCCGTTCCTCGCGCGTTACTTTGACTACCAGCGCGTCGCGTTCAAGGAGTTCTCCATCGGCAACGACTCGTGCTGGGCGAAGGCCCGCGCCGCAGACGAGCTGGACGTCGTGTACTGGCTCTACGCGCGGACGGGCGACGCCAAATGGCTCGACTTCGCGCGCGAGGTGTCGGCGCAGACCGCGGACTGGACGACGTACTACCGTCATGGCGGCGATCCGTCATTCCCGCAGGGCTACCGCTGCCACATCGTCAATTTCATGCAGGGCCTCAAGGCCCCCGCCCTCCAGTGGCGTCTCGACGGCGACCCGCTCAAGGCGGGCGCGTACGAGGCCGCGTTCGCGTCCGACGGCTGGGTGATGCGCACGTGCGGGCGTCCCGACCGCATGGTCAACGGCTCCGAGCCGCTCACCGACCGTAGCGCCTCGGGAGGGACGGAGCTCTGCGCGATCGCGGAGCGCATCCTGAGCTGCCAGTCCGTCATCTCCGTGTTCGGGTCCGCCGCCGTGGCGGACGACCTTGAGATCGTCGCCTACAACGCGCTGCCGGGCACGCTCGCGCCGGACGGGAAGGGCATCCGCTACTACTGCCTCCTGAACCAGCCGTCCTGCGAGGACAAGCTGCTCCTCTTCGCCAACAACGGCGACCGCAAGGAGATGGTGGGCGCGATCTGCCCGGGACCGCATGCGGGGTTCGGGTGCTGCCGGTCGAACTTCCACCTCGCGTGGCCGAAGTTCGCTCAGACGATGTGGATGGGCATGCCGGACGGCGGGCTCGCCGCCGTGGCGTACGGTCCGTGCCGCGTGTCGGCGAACGGCTTCGAGATCGAGGAGGGCGGCGACTATCCTTTCGGCGGGAACGTGACGCTCACGGTGCGCGCCGCATCTGGACGCAAGACGCTTGCACTGCGCATCCCCGCGTGGGCGACGGGCGCCGAGGTGAAGGTGAACGGCGTCGCCGAGGCGAGCGTCACGCC
>JAFRNO010000511.1 GCA_017430155.1 Kiritimatiellia bacterium
CCAAGCACGGCCGCCGCCACTGCACATGTCATCTTCGAGAAGTTCATTGCTCTGTCCTTTCTGGTTGTTCAACTCTTCCTGATTACCGTTTCCACGGGGGCGTGACGGTTCCGGCGGGGCTCACCTGCACGGGCGAGACCGCGCCGACCGGGGCGCCGCCCGCGCCCGGCATGCCCTTCGCCCGGCGCACGACGGAGCCAAGGGGGATCTGGTCGAGGGGCGTGCCCTCCGCCACGACCGCATAGCTCATCTTGGGGTCGGAGCGCGTGACCTGGATGGTCGCGATCTTCTCCTCCGGGGCGCCCAGCGGCTCGCCCGACGTGACGTCGACGATCACCTCGCCCTGGCGGAACACGTCAAGCATCTCGCCCTCGCGCACGCTTGTGCCGCCCTGGTTGAGCACGAGTTCGTACGTGGTCTTCCCCGTCACGCGCGTCGGATAGATGTTGTTGACGATGTCGTGGCTCACCTCCCGCGCGGCAACGGACATGCCGGAGGCGAGGGCCGTGTCGACCGAATCGCCGCGGCACGCCGAGTACGGCACGATGATGGTGCCCGCCCACTTGAGCTGGCTCGTGGGCACGAGGATCACGCGGTAGGAGACCTCGAGGAAAGGTCCGTCGTTCTGCGTGGTCACGCCGGTCCACTGGTTGTAGCTCGTCGCCGGCGAGGAGTACACCTTCACCGTGCCGATCACCATGTAGTCCGTCACGAGCAGCTGCTGGAAACGGCCGAGGTCGCCGGCGGAGGCGTTCTCGAGGTTCAGGCGGCTCAGTTCAGCCGACGTCTCGGCGTTGAACGCGCGGTCCAGCATCGTGAAGCGGCGCGTCTGCGTGAGGTTCTCGTTGAGACGGGCGGCGATTTCCTCGCACGTCGTGCCCATCTGGAGCGTCTGGCCGAACACGCCCACCTTGTCGGTGAGCGACCGGAACGGCATCACCACCATCCGGCGCCGGTTGTCCGGGGGAAGGCCAACCGTGTACTGCCCGGGCACCTTCGCCTCCAGTTCGATGAACCAGAGGCCCATCTCCGTCATGTACTTCTCCGCCGTCACGCGGTAGCTGAGGACGCGCCCCTTCGTCTTGGCGCTCACGGACTGCTTAAGCGACTCGCGGATCTCGCTGATGTCGCTGCCGTCGGTCTTGGTCTTCTTCACCTGCGCCGTGGAATCCACGAAGGCGTCGCGCGAATCCTGGAGGGAGACGCCCTGGACCTGGGAGGCCGCCTGCACGAGCGCCTCGTACACCGCCGTGCGGTAGTCCGAGTTGCGGCCGCTGCCGACCACGGTCTGGATGCTGTTCGACTGCTGGATCTGGGCGAACGACGCGAGGCCGCAGGCCGCGAGAATCAGAATAATAGCCTTTTTCATTTTCTGCCTTTCTTTGGGTTTGGCTGGCTAGGCACGCGAACGCCGCCGTTCTGACGCGCAATTTTACCACGTGGGCGTGCTGCCGTCCGCGCGCTTGCCGATGACCGTCTGCTTCTGCCACCACTGGAGACCGGTCGCGAGCTCCACGATGCGCAGCTGGAAGTAGTACTCGACCTGCTTGTCGCCGTTGTCCATGCGGATCTCGCGCTGGATGATCTTGCCGTAGACGCTGTGCGTGGGCGCCACGAGCTGGCCGGCCTGCACGACGGTTCCCTGGTTGAACTCGGCGTTCCCGCGCACGCTCCGGACGCCGTTGACCATCTGGTCGCGGTTGTCGGCTCCGGCCGCCATCGCGGACGTCACCATCACCTTGCCGCTGTTCATCAGCTCCTCCGTGATGTACGAGGTGAGGATGTCGGTGTCGAAGCGCTGCATCGTGTCGTTCTTCACCTGGCCCACGGTCATCACGTACATCTGGCCGTCGCCGCGGTCAAGCCGCCCGCTGCGGAAGAGCGCCTGCAGCATCTGGTTCGCGGCAAGCTGCACGTCGCGGTAGTCGAGGCCCGCCACCTGCGGGCCGAAGTCGTTGCGCAGGTCGATGCGCGTCGTGGGCGTGGTGCATCCCGCAACCAGCGCCGCCAGGGCCAATCCCATCAAGCACTTTTTCATTGTTCGTTCCTTTCTGTCTTCAATTCGTCAACGACGTTCCGGCTGCACGTAGAAGCGGAAGTCCACCGCCGCCGGCGACGGCGCCGTCGCCTGGAGCGGCACCACCTCGCGCGCGGCCGCCGACATCGGCTGCCACGTCGAGACGACCGACGGTATCGCGCTGCCCGTCGCGTCGAGCCAGTCCACGCGGTACTCCATGCGCATCACGCCGTCCGTGTTGTTCACCACGTTCGCCTGCAGCGTGAAATGGCTGGACGGCCCCTTTGCGAGGCGCACGTCCGTCACCCACACGGCCATGCCCAGGTCCGGCGACACCGTCACGCGCCGGTCCATCGGCGGCGTATGATACGAGATGCAGCCCGCCACCAGTCCGGCCAGGGCGGCTGCCAGGAAACACTTTCTGTTCATTTTCATGGTACCTCCAAGTTTTACTGTTTGAAAGGATATCAAATCACCTGCAGAACGGCAAGCATAAACGCCGCCGACAGAGAAGACAGGAATGCCGGGAAAAGGAATCTGACATGGGAATCATCAAAAATCGGTGCCGCGCCTGCCCGTGGGCTTCGTGGCCGCGTCCGTCCCGGGATGGGAGCGGTCCTGCACGCCTACCGGCGGCATGTTCGTCACGGGAATGTCGAGCTCCTGGACGACCACCGACAGCGAGTTCGTCTCCGGGCTGGCTGGCGGCAGGAGCGTTTGAGGCGGGACTTCCGGCAAGGTCTCTTCGTGTTCTGGCTCCCGCACGGCGGGCGGCACGGGCGCGCGCGTCCCGTCCGGCTCGTCCCCGCCGCGAAGCGGCTCGAGCGCCAGCCGGCCCTTCCCCGCGGCGCGCACGCGAAACACCTCCTTCAGCCGTCCCCTGAGGCCAGACGGCGAGACCGTCGAGACGCGCAGCACGCCGTTGCTCTCGCCCTCGATCCGCACGAGGAAACTCTCGGCCCTGAACATCCCGATCGTCTTCTTCACGGCGTCGAGGTCGTCGGCGACAAGGTCGAAAAACGATACGAGGTCGTACGTCAGCGGCTTGCCCCGCTTCTCGCGGAGCGTCGGCTCGGCGTCAAGCAGGCGGCGGATCGCATTTACCTCCGCGTGCGTCTTCGCGGGCAGGCGGAACACGCGCCCGCCGTCGATGGCCATGCCCTTGACTTCGTTCCATGGCGCAGGCAGCGTCATGTCCACGTTCGAATCCCGGCCGTACACGGTCACCTCCGCGTACGGCGGCGCCGGATCCGCGGGAACGGCGGGCTTTTCCGGACGCGCAAACCACCTGACGGCCGTCCACGTCCCCGCCACGAGCGCCAGGGACACCAGAAGGTTCAGTACCGTGAACCACCGCCGGCGGCGCCGTGGCGCGACGGAGCCCTCGCCCGCGTGGAGGCCGCCGTAGCCGTCGCCCGTGTAGTCCACGAGGTCCTGCAGGATCGTGCCGGCCTCCAGCGCGAAACAGGCCACGTAGGCGTAGGGCAGCTTGCCGTAGCCCCGGTTGCCCCACGCCTCCCCGAGGCTGTTGCGCACGAGGAAATACCCGCCGCCGGGCGAGGACGCGTTGTCCACGTACCCCACGATCAGCATGCCGTGCACGCCCAGCCACGCGTCTTTCGCCACAAGGCCGTCTTCCGTCTCCTCCGCCTGCGGGAACGTGAACGTCTCGCCGTCGCATCCTTTGAAGAAGCTCACGGTCACGCACACGGGCATCGGACGCCGCTCGTTCACGCCCGCGAGGATGCCGCGGATCTCGTCCACGTTGTTCGGGGCGGGCAGCAGATAGAGGCCGGAGAGGACCCGGTGCTTCTTCGCGTCGTCGTCCGCCCCCGGCGGATACGCGATGCGGTCGCCCGGGCCAAACAGCGGCGCGGCGGACACGCCCGCGTAGGGCCACAGCGAATAACGGCACGTTCCCCGGTATTCAAGCACGTTGAAGCACGACCGGAGCAGACTGCCCTCCATCGACTCGTACCGCGTCCGCACCGTCTCCTCGAACTGCGTGAGGTAGGGACGCATCGCGGGCGCGTTGATGCCCCCGTTCGCATCCGCCATCATCCGCAGCTGGAGCAGTTTCGAGTGGTGGAAATGCTCGAACGCGGAATCGAGCGGCTCGCCCATGCGCAGGCGCGAGAGGTTGCGTTCCAGCCCCGCGCGCTCGACCTCCTTCGCCGCGGCGAAGAGGTACTGCACGCTGAGGCGCCTCTTGCAGTCCTCGTAGTACTCCAGCATCGCCGTGGCGGCGTTCGCCACGCACGTGCCGCGCAGGGCCTGCTCGTGGACGGGCGGCATCTGCGAGACGAGGGACGTGGCGGACGGCACGTTGCGCGTCCGGGCCGGCGCACGGTAGCGCCCGTCCCTCAATGCACGGAGGAACTCCGCCTGCTGCGGCGGGAAGATGTAGGGGGCCGAGGCCATGTCAGAAAAACAGCAGTCTCCCCTTCACCTGGTCGCCGCCCGGACGCTTGAGCGAAACGTCCGTGTCCTTGATGCCGGCGAGAAACACGCCGAACGGAATCTCCGCAACGCCGTCGGTGAGCGGCAGCGCCACGCCGGAGAGCTTGAACACGCCCGCGACGTCGCTGCCCCTGACCTTTAGCGTGAGCGAAGTGTCGGCCGTCGCGCCCGGCGGAACGGAAAGCTCCGCGCGCCAGGCGCCGGGCGCGTCCTCCTCGCCCTCCGAGGCGAAGACGAACGTCACGGGTTCGTCCGGGGCCTTCACGGCTTCCGGCGCCTTCGCCGCAGGACCGGCCGCCAGCGCGAACGCCGGCGCGTCGTCCGCCGCAAACAGGGCCATCTGACGCTCGACCACGAACCTCCTCAGCCGCTCCGCCATGACAACGGCATGCGGACGGCAGTGCTGCGCGACGAAGCGGTCGATGAACGCCGCCTCTTCGGCCGTCATGACGACTTTCTCTTCTTCAATCGCGTTCTTCATGTTCATCCTTCAACTTTCTCATGTCTTTCAGCGCGCGGGAGAACAACTGGTCTACGTTCGCCTCCGAGCTGATGCCGAGCATGTTTTTTATTTCCGTCGAAGACAGGTTCAAGCGGAGCTTCAGCAGGTGGACGTAGGCCCGGAGGGGGTTCTCCTTCCAGAGATCGCCGAAGCAGGTCTGCACAAGCTCCCACTCCTCCCGCCGTCGCATCGCAGGGTCTTCAGTGGGCAAGGATTCCCGGCCCTGCGCATCTGACAACATTTTTGAAATTTTATCCGTGTAGCTCGTCCCCCCCTCGTCGTCCCCGAAGCCGGCCTCGTCCGCCGCGTCGATGGAAATCTCCCCGCGCGCGGCGGGATTCGCCCGCCGGATGTAGCCGCGCACGTACTGCCGCAGCCATCCCCACAGGCTCCCCCCGTCGTCGCGAAACAGCTCGATCTTCCTCTTCGCGATCATGTCTTCGTAGAGAATGCCCATCAGCTCTTCGGGCGTCACGCCCCATTCGCGTGCCATGCGCGCGCTGCGGAGGGACTTTGCCTCGGCCAAGACGGCTTTTTCCCACACGAGACGCCAGGCGAGGTCGTCCTGGAGCTTCAGCAGCTCGAATATCTCGTGCTCGGACAGATTGGCGACGCTGTTCACCGTTCCCGCATCCCTTCTTTCAGCAACTGCTCCTTCTCCTCCGGCGTGCGCACGACACGGATGCCGCGCAGCCGGTAATGGGCCCAGCCGTTCGTCCAGGA
>JAFRNO010000512.1 GCA_017430155.1 Kiritimatiellia bacterium
ACACCTCTTCCTTTGTCGCCGGAGGCATGATGCCTGCGTCGCGTCCGGCCTTGAGGCACTTCATCACATACACCATGTTGCGGGCGAGGTTCTGGAGCGTCTGCAGTCCTTCGGGATCCTGCGGCACGTCGTCCTTCGTGAGCGCGTGGAACTCGTTCCAGTACGTGCTGCCCACGACGATCATCTGCGAAATCGTCGCGTACTTGTTGAGGACGTCGAAGCTCGCGCTCGTGCCAGCGCGGCGCGCGGGGACGAGCGCGGGTTTCGACGTGATGAACAAGTACCTGGGAACCTCGCAGATGATAACGGTAGGCAGCACCTACTGGAACGAATTTCACGCGCTGACGAAGGAGGACGTGCCGGAAGATCCCGAAGGACTGCAGACGCTCCAGAACCTCGCCCGC
Organism: Kiritimatiellia bacterium; assembly: GCA_017430155.1. Taxonomy (GTDB): domain Bacteria; phylum Verrucomicrobiota; class Kiritimatiellia; order RFP12; family UBA1067; genus RUG572. The sequence continues at coordinate 405 of JAFRNO010000512.1, forward strand.
AACATGGTGTATGTGATGAAGTGCCTCAAGGCCGGACGCGACGCAGGCATCATGCCTCCGGCGACAAAGGAAGAGGTGTTCACAAATTTCGTTCGGAGGTGTGAATGAAGGATGTCGTTGTTGTCATAGGCGCGGGCGGGATAGGCCAGGCGATTGCGCGGCGCGTGGGTGCGGGCAGGCATGTCGTTCTCGCCGACCTGCGGCTTGATGCGGCCCAGGCCGCGTCAAAGATCCTTGGGGACGCGGGCTTCGAGACAAGCGCAACGCAGGCGGACCTCGCAAGCCGCGAATCGATACGCGCGCTTATTGAGCATGCGCAGGAGTTCGGCCCGATAAGGAATCTTGTCAATGCGGCGGGCGTCTCGCCTTCGCAAGCGCCTGTCGCTACGATCCTCAAGGTCGATCTCTACGGCACATCGGTCCTCCTCGAGGAGTTCGGCAAGGTCGTCGCCGAGGGCGGAAGCGGAATCGTCATTTCCTCTCAGTCGGGGCATCGGCTTCATGCGCTCGCGGACGAGGAAAATGCCGCCCTTGCGACAGCGCCGACGGAAGAACTGCTGAAACTGCCGTTCATCGTCTCAATCACCGACACCCTGAAGGCCTACCAGTATTCCAAGCGGTGCAACGTCCTGCGCGTGATGGGCGAGGCGACGAACTGGGCGAAGCGCGGCGCGACGCTGAATTCGATAAGCCCCGGCATCATCATCACTCCTCTCGCCAACGACGAGCTGAAGGGGCCGCGCGGCGAGGGCTACCGCAAGATGCTCTCGCTCTGCCCATGCCGGCGTGCCGGCACGCCGGACGAAGTGGGCGATCTCGCGAAGTTCCTGATGTCCTCGCGAGGCCGCTGGATAACGGGCTCGGACTTCCTCATAGACGGCGGCACGACGGCCAGCTACTTCTACGGCGACCTACGGTACCTCAAAGCGACACACTAACTCGATTGAATTGAAAGGATTGCATGATGCAGACGGTTGCACTCAACGACGGCGTGGCGATTCCGCAGATAGGCTTCGGCACATTTCAGATTCCGGCTGGAGCGGAGACGGAGAAGGCTGTTGCTTTCGCGCTCTCGTGCGGCTGCCGCCACATCGACACGGCGGCGGCGTACTTCAACGAAGCCGATGTCGGCAGGGCCGTCCGCGCGAGCGGCATCAAGCGTGACGAGGTGTTCGTCACGTCCAAGCTGTGGCTTCAAGACTACGGATACGAGGCCGCGAAGAAAGGCATTGAGACCTCGCTCGTCAAACTCGGGCTTGACTACATCGACCTCTATCTCATCCATCAGCCCTACGGCGACGTCCCCGGCGCGTGGAAGGCGATGGAGGAGGCGAAGGCGGTCGGCAAGATCCGCTCCATTGGCGTCAGCAACATGACGCCGAAAATCTGGCAGAACCTCGTGCCGCAGTTCGACACGCCGCCGAGCGTGAACCAGATCGAGTACAATCCCTACCAGCAGCAGAAGCCGATACGTGCGCTGATGGGCGAAAGAGACGTCAAGCTCGAGGCTTGGGCGCCGCTCGGACAGGGCAACGGAGGTCTTTTCTCCGAGCCGATGCTTCTCGACATTGCGTCGAAGTACGGCAGGAATGTCGGCCAGGTCATTCTCCGCTTCGAGATTCAGGAAGGGGCGATTGTGTTTCCGAAGTCCACAAGGCCGGGACGCATCAAGAGCAACCTCGAAATCTTTGATTTCTCGCTGACCGAGGATGAGATGTCCGCAATTCGCACTCTCGACAAGGGCAAGGGCATGCACGACCCGGACAAGCCCGGAGTCGCCGAGTGGCTGCTCTCCAATTACAAGATACATGAGTGAATTACGTATCTATCGAAAGGACAACGTCATGACCACACGTAAACTTGCACAATTTGAAGTGTCGTCCGTCGGCATCGGCTGCATGGGCTTCAGCCACGGCTACGGAGCATTGCCGCCGGAAGAGGAGTCGATCCGGCTCATGCGCAAAGCATTCGACATGGGCTGCACGCTCTTCGACACGGCGGAGGTCTATGGCCCGTTCGTGAACGAGACGCTTGTCGGCAAGGCGGTCAAGCCATTCCGCGACAAGATCGTCCTGACGACCAAGTTCACGCCCTGCAGGGTCGGCGACCAGGACATCACGGACGCGGAAAAGCTGACGGCCAAGGGCATCCGCAAGGCGCTCGAGGACTCGCTGCGGCGTCTCGGTACGGACTACATCGACTGCTACTACGAGCACCGCGTTCCGCTGGCAAGCCGTCCGGAGGAGGTCGCGGAGGTCATGGGCGAACTCATCAAGGAAGGGAAGATTCGCGGCTGGGGGCAGAGCCAGTCCACGCCGGAGCAGATCAGAAGGGCCCATGCCGTCACGCCGCTTTCGATGGTGCAGAGCGAGTATTCGATGATGGAGCGGATGTTCGAGGCGGAGGTGATCCCTCTCTGCCGTGAGCTGGGAATCGGCTTCGTTGCATTTTCTCCGATGGCGAGCGGTTTCCTGAGCGGCAAGTACACAGCCTCGATGACTTACGTCGGCGAC
>JAFRNO010000513.1 GCA_017430155.1 Kiritimatiellia bacterium
AACGCCACGTCCCGGACAAGCGCGAACAGCACTTCGTGGGGATCTTTCTCGGACCCGCTGAAGCAGCCGCAGGAGATGTCAAGCCCCCGGACCTGCGCCTGCGCGAGCGCCACGATGAACATCCCGAGCATCACCGCCGTCGCGAACGCCGCCTCGCGCGTCCACTTCGTGAAAATGAACATCGCGCCCACAAGCAGTTCCGCCATCGACATCGTGACGGAAAACAGCGCCGTCACGCAGGCGGGGAGCATGCGGTAGTTGTCCACCATCGTCTGGAAGATTCCCGGATCCTGGAGCTTGCCCCACGCGGAATAGAGGAACATCCCGCCGAGGCCGAGGCGCAGGACCGTATCGGCGCAGAGGCGGAGAACGCATTTTGTTTGATGCCACCCATCCATGTCAGTTCACCTCGTCGTCCTCGTCGTCGCCGTCGTCGGTCTTGAAACTCGGCCGCGGCTGCACGCGGACCGTGAACGCGCCCTTCGCGACCGGCAGCGCGGACGACGCGCCCTTCGCCGTCACCTCCACGCGGAAGACGCCGTTCGACTGGGGCGTGCCCGAGACGACGCCCTCCGCGCGCGCGGTGAGGGCCATCCCGGGCGGCAGTCCCCTGCAGGTGAACGTCACGGGATAGGCGTCCGCGTTGACGCGCAGGACGAATCTCTCGCGCCGCCATTCCTGCCACACGACCTCCTGCTCGGGCAGGCGCAAGGACGGCGCGGCGCAGTTCTCCGGCTTGCGGAACACGGCCGAATACGTTCCCTCCGGCCACGAGGAGTCCACCGTCAGGCGGGACTTCCCGGTCGCGAAGCGGCCGTCCGGATACCGCCAGCCCGCCAGCACCGACCCCTGCCTGGCCTCCGCAGCGAGCACGGTCTTCTGCCCCTCCTTGAGGAAGGACACGACCGGCGACATCCGCACGCGCCCGTCGGCGCCCTTCTCCTTGTCGGCGACCACCGCAAGGGACATCTTCGCCCGCTTCACGAACGAGGCCGCCGAGGTGCCGCCCTCCAGCCCGGGAGCGCCCGGCACGGACGCCTCGACCGCGCGCATCCACTCCAGCGCCAGCGACTTCTCCTTCCGCACGCCCATCTCCCCCGGACGGCCGGGGAAGTTCTTCAGCGTCTGCGTGCCGTCAGCACGCGTCCAGTACACGCCCACGTACGGCGCGACCGTGTTGGTGACGGGCGTCGACACCACGAAATCGGTCACCTGCGGGTTGCTCTCCCGCGCCGCCAGCACGAAGTACCAGCCGCGCTCCTTCTGCCAGGACCGCACCGCCACCCCCTTCAGGGCCTTGTGCAGGCGCGCGCAGTAGGGACATCCCCTCTGCGTCACCACCACCGCCACCGGCAGGTGCGCGGCCGCCGCCGCATTGGTCGCCGCGTCGAAGTCGGACGTCCATGCGCCACGCCGCGCACCGCGCGCCGTCTCGGGCGACGCGTCCGCCAGGCGCTCCCCCGACCACCGCACGCGCTGGTCCTCGGACACGCGCAGGTTGTTCGCGACGCCCAGCAGCACGGACAGGACGGGCACGGCGAAGAGCACGCGCCAGTCCAAGCTGCGCAGGAATGTCCAGATCCGTTTCATCGGCTAGAGGTTTGCAAAGGGGTTGCACACGAAGCCGCTCGGACGGGTAGGACGCGCTCCTGTGCGTCCGGGATACCCGTTGTTCGGACGCGCATTCCCGTTCGGACGCGCAGGCGCGCGGCCCTCCCCGCGCGGCTTCGTGCGGGCGGAAAGCGAAATGCGGTTGCGGGCCTTGTCCACGCCGATCACGTGCACCTTGATCTTGTCGCCCGTCTTCACCACCTCGGAGGGGTCCGAGACGTAATGGTCGGCCAGCTCGGAGATGTGCACGAGGCCGTCCTGGTGGATGCCGATGTCCACGAACGCGCCGAACGCGGTCACGTTCGTCACCACGCCCTCGAGCGTCATGCCCTCCCGCACGTCGTCGATCGTCGTCACGTCGTCGCGGAACGCCGGCTTCTCGAACACGGCGCGCGGGTCGCGTCCGGGCTTCTTCAGCTCCTCCACGATGTCCTTGAGCGTGGGCAGGCCCACGTCGCCCGAGACGTAGCGCTTCACCTCGATCCGGCCCGCGAGCGCCGCGTTGCCCACGAGTTCGCCCACGCCCACGCCGAGGTCGGCGGCCATCTTCTCCACGAGCGCGTAGCGCTCCGGATGCACGGCGGAGGAGTCAAGGGGGTTCGCCGCGCCGCGGATGCGGAGGAATCCCGCGCTCTGCTCGAACGCCTTCGGGCCGAGCCCCGTCACCTTCTTGAGGTCGCCGCGGCTCCTGAACGCGCCGTGCTCGTTGCGCCATTCGACGATGCGCTTGGCGAGCGACGCGCCGATGCCCGACACGCGCGTGAGGAGCGGCGCGGACGCCGTGTTCAACTCCACGCCCACCTTGTTCACGCAGCTCACGGTCACCTCGTCCAGCTTCGCCTCCAGGAGCGGCTGGAACACGTCATGCTGGTACTGTCCCACGCCGATCGCCTTCGGTTCGATCTTCACGAGCTCCGCCAGAGGATCCTGCAGACGCCGCCCGATGGAAATCGCTCCGCGCACGGTGAGGTCGAGGTCGGGGAACTCGTCGCGCGCCGTCTCGCTCGCGGAATACACGCTCGCTCCCGCCTCGCTCACGCTCACCACCATCACGTCCTTCGCGCCGATCAGCTTCAGCACGCTCCGCGCAAACGCCTCCGTCTCGCGCCCGGCCGTGCCGTTCCCCACGGCAATCGCGTCCGGCTTGAACTTCTCCACGAGGCGCGCGAGGATGTCCTGCGCCTCGGCCGTGCGCTGCGCGGGGTAGATCACGGTGTTCACGAGGAACTTGCCCGTCTCGTCGAGCATTGCCACCTTGCAGCCCGTGCGGATGCCGGGGTCGATCGCGAGCACGCGCTTCTCGCCGAGCGGCGACGCGAGCAGGAGGTGGCGCAGGTTCTCCGCGAACACCTCCACCGCCGCGCGGTCCGCCTCCATCTTCTTCTCCGTCGCCACGTCGATCTCGCAGGACGGCGCGAGCAGCCGCCTGTAGGCGTCCGCGATCGCGAGACGCAGCTGCTCGGACGCGCCGCGCCCGACAATCTCCTCGATGCGCGCGAGGACGGGCTCCTTCTCCACCACGAAATGCCGCCACAGGACGCCCTCCTTCTGCCCACGGCAGATGGCGAGGTAGCGGTGGCTGGGGATCTCGGCGATCGGCTCCTGGAAATCGTAGTACTGCTCGAACTTCGTGGGCTGCGTGGGCTTCGGCGACACGACCTCGCTCTTCACGACGGCCTTCTTCGCGAACGTCTCGCGCACGAAGCCGCGCACCTCGGCCATGTCGGCGATGCGTTCGGCGAGGATGTCGCGGGCGCCCTGGAGATCATCGGGAGTAGCGTTCTGAAAGACCGCATCCCCGAGGCGATTCTCCCAGATTGCATCTGCCAACGGCTCCAGGCCCTTCTCCTTCGCGATCATGGCGCGCGTGCGGCGCTTCGGCTTGTAGGGCTGGTAGAGGTCCTCGAGGGCGGCCTTCACCATGCAGGACTCGATCTTCTCACGCAGGTCGTCCGTGAGCTTGCCCTGCTCGTCGATCGACTTGAGAATCGCCGCGCGGCGCTCCTCCAGCTCGGCGTAGTAGGTGAGGCGCTCCTGCACCTTGGAAATCTGCACCTCGTCGAGGTTGCCGTGCACTTCCTTGCGGTAACGGGCGATGAAGGGAATCGTGTTGCCTTCCTTCAGGAGCTTTGCGACCGCCGCCACCTGTCCGGCGGAAATGCTCAATTCGGCGCTCAGGCGCGGCAACACCTGGGCCGTGTTCGTTTCAGTGCTCATGATCTCTCTTCGCTCTTCACATGTTCTCGGAGACTGACGGCGCGGCTGGCACGAGCCCCTCCGTGTCGTCCTGCGCCGGCATTTCCGCT
>JAFRNO010000514.1 GCA_017430155.1 Kiritimatiellia bacterium
ACCGTACGAGACGTCTACTACTACAGCGACACGGGAACGGACTTCGATCTCTCAAGCGGCCCGTCGCGCGTCGAGTCGTCCGATCCGTTCTTCGCAAGCACGCTCTGCAAGGCGGAGGCGACGGGGCCGACCGTTTTCTCTCCCGCCTCCGCGATCACGGTCTCGGATTCCATCACGAACGCCTACGGCGGCATCCTGGACGGCACGGGGACGCTGACCCTGGCGGGCGAGAACGACTGGGGCGGGAACTTCTCCATCTCGAACGGCACGCTCGTGGCGGCGTTCGGGCAGGGGCTGGGATCGAACGACTGCCTGCGGCTGAGGTCGGACGTCAACGTGGTGACGGGCGCGTACGGCGGATACGGCGGCTGGAACGGGCAGGCGACGCAGTCGCTGGGCTCCGGCGCGGGACAGGTGTTCGTGGAGCCGGACGGCTACTACGCCTGGTGCGCGGCGGACGGCGGCGCGCTGGAGGTCAACGTCGGCGGGGAGGGCGCGCCGTGGACGACGACGGCCGCCCGCCGGCGTCTTCTCCTGAACGGCGCGCCGGGCGCGGGGACCCTCCATTTCGCGAACCCGATCACGATCGCCGAGGACGTCCTCATCGTGCGGGCCGGGTACGGCACGGTGTTCTTCGACCAGAACGTCGCCATTGCGGACGACGGCACGGACCCCCATTCCATGTACCTCTACGAAACCACGGACAACTCCAAGGTCCTGCCCGACGGAACATGCGTCTTCCGCGGCAAGGACAACCACTTCCTCAACTGCCGGCAGTACGGCGGCAACTACGTGATGGACGAGGGGACGACGAACACGATCGACGGCACGTTCGCGCTGGAGGCGGGGGCGGCGATGACCTTCCTCGCCACGAACGCGACGGTGAAGCTGACGGGGGCGAACGGCTACGGCGGCTGGCTGAACGTGTACGGCGGCAAGGCCGTGTTCGCCGGCGGATCGCTGGAGGCGGGCGGCTTCCACATCGGCGAGGAAGGGAAGGGACAGTCGTCGTACGAGGATCGCCGTCCGGGCGTCACGTTCTCGGGCAAGGTGCGGCTGGAAGGGCTCAACGGCCAGTCGTACGGCTCTGGCACGATCTACGGCTCGGCGTCCTCGTATGCGCTCTACATTGAGGAGGGCGCGGACGTGACGATGTTCAACCTCACGTTCCTGCAGCGGCAGCTCTTTCACAAGGGCGGCACGCTGAAGCTCAGGGGCGGCTACGGCATCCTTCGGATGGGCGAGACCGGCACGGCCCGCTACATCCTCTACACGGGTGCGGAGCTGATTGCACCGGGCGTGGGGCAGGACGGGCAGTCCGCCACGTACGTGAACAACGGCAAGGCCGAGTTCGTGATCTTCGGCGGCACGGTGGCCACTACGGCGCAGACGGCCAACTACGACGCCTACTTCCGGGACTTCAACGCCGACTCTCACATTTGGATATCCTCCACGCGCGGCGGTACGTTCCGCGCCGACCATGCGACGTCCATCACGAACGGGATGGAGACCGCGCCCTCGACGTGGGGTTCGGCGTGGAACTACGGCGCGGCGGAGTCCTGGCTGACGGCGCCGGCCTTCAGGAAGACGGGCTCCAAACGGCTCACGCTCTCGGGCACGAACACGTACGCCTGCGCGACGGACGTGGCGGAAGGGCGGCTCCTGCTCGCGGGCGGGGAGAATCCGGGCGTGCTGCCGACGAACGGCGTGGTGCGCGTGACGGGCGGCACGCTCGACCTGGGCGGGAACGTGCAGGAGGTGCGCGCGCTCCTCGGCACGGCGGGCGCGGTCGCGAACGGGACGCTCGTCGCGAAGGAGGGCGTCTATCCCGGCGGCGCGGGCGCGGTCGGGTCGTTCGCGTGCGGCGCGACGCTGGACGGCGTGCTCCACGTCGACGTGGACGAGACCGGCGCGTGCGACCAGCTCGTGGCGCACGGCACGCTGGACGTCTCGCGCATCGACCTCGCGCTGCCGGCGAGCCTGCCGGCGGGCGTCGAGAAGTTGCAGATCGTCGAGGGCGCGACGGCGGGCGCGTTCAGGAGCGTGGACAACCTGCCGTCCGGCTGGGGGATCGTCGCCAAGGACACCGGCCTCTGGGCGCAGCGCGTGGCCGGCACAACGGTGATTTTCAGATAGGAAAAGGCGAAAGGTCAACGACGATGAAAAAGCGAATGAACATTCTCTGGGCGGCGGCCGGGCTGTGCGCGCTGGCCGCGTCGGTCGGAGCCGCGACAAGCGACCTCGCGGCGGCGGAGCGCGTGACGAAGCCCATGCGGACGGAGGCGAACTCGAAGGTCGTTCTGGAGAAGAGCGCCTCGGCCGACTTCGTGGTGGTGGGCGGCGGGCTTTCCGGAATCTGCGCGGCCATCTCCGCCGCGCGGCACGGCGCGCAGGTGGTGCTGATCCAGGACCGGCCGATGCTCGGAGGCAACTGCTCGAGCGAGATCCGCATGGGAATCATGGGCGCGCACGGCGACCAGAACAAGGAGGCCGGCATCCTGGAGGAGATCCAGCTGCGGAACTTCTACTACAACCCGCTCATGCGCTACACGCTGTGGGACGACGTGATGCTCTCCACGGTCCGCGCGGAGAAGAACATCACGCTGCTCCTCAACACGTCCGTGGACGGCGTGGAGATGGAAGGCGGGCGCATCGCCGCCGTGAAGGCGTGGAACTCGAACGCCTACACGCGCTGGACCGTGAAGGGACGCTGGTTCGCCGACTGCTCGGGCGACGGCATCCTGCGCCTCTCCGGGGCGAAGTTCCGGCACGGGCGCGAGCTGCCGTCCGAGTTCGACGAGACGTATCTGGAGGCGGGCGGCGACTCGCGCACGATGGGCAACTCCATCCTGCTGCAGCTGCGCAAGACGGACGAGCACCATCCGTTCCTGCCGCCGCCGTGGGCGTACACGTTCACGGACGCCGACTTCCCCGTCGCGGACTCCGTGCGCGACGCGAAGCTCATCTCCCTCGGGGCGAAGACGCTCTTCGCGCGCCCGTATCCGAAGAAGAACAACTTCTGGTGGATCGAGTTCGGCGGTAACCTGGACACGGTCGGCGACGCGAACGAGATCCAGTTCGAGCTGAAGAAGGTCGCCTACGGCGTATGGGCCTACATGAAGAACCATCCCGACGGCCGCGCGAAGGGATACGAGCTCGACTGGATCGGCTCGCTCCCGGGCAAGCGCGAGTCCGCGCGCTTCGTCGGCCCGCACATCCTCAACCAGCACGACGTGACGAGCGGCGGGCACTTCGAGGACGTCGTCGCGTACGGCGGGTGGACGCTCGACGACCACCATCCGGACGCGGTCTTCCGGAAGGACGGCCCCGTCTCCGTGCAGTATGCGGCCCCGTCCCCGTTCGGCATCCCGTTCGACTGCCTCTACTCCGTGAACGTCCCGAACCTGATGTTCGCGGGTCGCGACATCTCCTGCACGCACATGGCGCTCTCGTCTTCGCGCGTGATGGCCACCTGCGCCACGCTCGGACAGGCCGTGGGGACGGCCGCCGCGCTTCTCGTGAAGTACGGAATCGACCCCGCGCAGCTGCGCCGCGAGCGGATCGCCGAGCTGCAGGACGCGCTCGAGGACGACGACTGCATGCTGCCGTACCGCTGGCGCAAGGTCTCCGCGCTCACCGCCGAGGCGACGTGCGCGGACGGCGTGTCCGTGCTCCGCAACGGCATCGACCGCTCCTACGCCAAGAAGGACAACGGCGTGTGGGTGGCGCCGGGCGAGGAGCGGATCGTCTACTCCTGGGACGTTCCCCGGCGCATCTCCGGCGCGCGCATCGTGTTCGACTCCAACATGACCACGCGCGGCAAGCGGATGCGCAAGCTCGAGGCCACCACGGAGCGCGCCGCGATGCCCAAGATGCTCGCGAAGGGCTTCCGCGTGGAGCTGCGCGCCGGCGGCGCGTGGCGCACCGTGTTCAAGGACGACGCGAACTACCTGCGCCTCCGCAAGATCTCGTTCGCGCCGGCCGAGGCGGACGCGATGCGCCTCGTCGTCACGGAGACGTGGGGCGACGAGAAGGCGCACGTCTTCGCGCTCGACGCGAAGTAACACGGCCAAACAGGAGGACATGAGATGGTCAGGTTGGTGTGGTCTGCGGTCTTGCTCGTGGCGGTAGCCATGGGCGGCAGAACGGTTCGGGGCGAGATCGTCCCGGCGAGCCGGGCGTCGGGCGGTTTGGCCGGCGCGTTCGACTCGCGCGTCTGCTCGCAGGGCGGCGTCGCGGACCTCGCGTCGCGCGTCAACCCGTTCATCGGCACGTCGAACAGGACGAACGGGCACACGCATCCGGCCGCGTGCGTGCCGTTCGGGTTCGTCCAGGCCGGGCCCGACACGGGCACGCTCGACTGGCGGCACTGCTCCGGCTACGCGTACGAGGACGCGCTCGTCTACGGCTTCTCGCAGAACCACCTGAGCGGCACGGGATGCCCCAGCCTCGGGGACGTGCTGCTGCAGCCGTTCACGGGGCAGCCGCTCGACGACGACTACCGCGGCGCGAAGGACTTCGCGTCCGAGAAGGCGGAGCCGGGGTACTACGCCGTCGCGCTCACGAACTTTGGCGTGAAGGCCGAGATGACGGCCTCGCGCCGCGTCGCCTGGTACAGGTTCGCATATCCGAAGGGCGCGAAGGCCCGGCTGCTCGTCGATCCGCAGTGGGGCATCCTGAAGGGCGGCACCACGTCGCTTGCGGACCACATCCGCCAGTACGCCGGCGCGCTTTCGGCGGACGGCCTGTCGCTCGCGGGCGGCTTCCTCCACAAGGCGTGGCTCGAGCGCGAGGTGCATTTCGTCGTCTCTTTCTCCACGCCCGCGACGGGCAGCCGCATCATCGCGAAGAAGCCCCAGGAGAAGGCCGACCGCTACCTCCTCGACTTCGACCTCGCCGACGGCGAGCCGCTGCTCGTGAAGGTGGCGATCTCGTCCGTGGACGGCGACGGGGCGGCGCGCAACCTCGCGGCGGACGCGCGGGACTGGGACTTCGACGCGGCGCGGCGCAGGGCGCGCGCGGCGTGGAACGGCGTCCTCTCCCGCGCGACGGCGCGTGGCCTCACGGAGGAGCAGGAGACGATCTACTACACGGCGCTCTACCACGCGTTCGTGCAGCCGAGCGACATGGCGGACGCCGACGGACGCTTCCGCGACGCGCGCGGGAAGGTTCAGACGGCGCGCACCGGCCGGCACTACACGTCGCTCTCGCTCTGGGACACGTTCCGCGCCTGCCATCCGCTGTACACGCTCGTCACGGCGGAGGCCGTGCCGGATTTCGTCGAGACGCTCCTCGCGCAGTACAGGTCGCTCGGCTACCTGCCGGTGATGTCGTACTTCGGCCGGGACCCGCAGAGCATGATCGGCAACCACGCGGTCTCGGTGGTGGTGGACGCCTACCTGAAGGGGTTCGGCGGCTTCGACCCGGAAGAGTCGTTCAAGGCGGTGGACGCGACGCTCTCCGTGGACCAGCCGGAGAAGCGCAAGCAGAACTGGCACTGGCTGGACAAGCTCGGGTACTACCCCTCCGACAAGATCGAGGCTGAAAGCATTTCGCGCACGCTCGAGTGCGGCTTCGACGACTGGTGCGCGCTCCAGATGGCGGAGCGTCTCGGCAAGAAGGACCGCGCGGCGTACTACCGGAAGCGGGCCGAAGGCTACCGGCTCGTGTTCGACAAGGAGACGCGCTTCTTCCGGGGGCGCGACGCGAAGGGGCGCTGGGACAGTCCGTTCGACCCCTGCCAGATCGGGCACGACGGGAAGCGCTACAAGAAGCTCGGCCTGAACAACCCCTACACGGAGGGCAACGCCTGGCAGTACACGTGGCACCTGCTCCAGTCGCCGGAGACGCTGGTGGAGCTGATGGGAGGCGGCGAGGCGACGGTCCGCAAGCTCGACGAGATGTTCGCCACGCGGTCGGAGAAGACGACCGCCCAGGCCGGGAGCGTGTTCGTGGACGTGACGGGCCTGTGGGGGCAGTACGCGCACGGCAACGAGCCGTGCCACCACGTGGCGTGGCTCTACGCGTGCGCGGGGCGGCCGGACCGCGCGGCGGAGCGGCTGCGCGCGATCAGCCGGCGGTTCTACACGGCGGGGCCGGACGGGCTCTGCGGCAACGACGACTGCGGGCAGATGAGCGCGTGGTACCTCTTCGCCTGCTACGGCTTCTATCCGGTGAACCCGTGCGGCGGCGAGTTCGTGATCGGCGCGCCGCAGGCGCGGGAGGCGACGCTGGACGTGGGCGGCGGGCGGAAGTTCCGCATCGTGGCGAACGGCCTCTCGGAGCGCAACCTCTACGTGAGGTCCGTCCGGCTCAACGGCAAGCCGTACGGCGCACGCGTCCTGAAGTACGCGGACATCATGCGCGGCGGCGAGCTGGCGTTCGAGATGGGGGACTCGGCGCGGTAGCCGGCGGGAAAAAGTTTTTTTGGAAAATAAGCAAACAAGGAGCAATCAGACATGAACACGAAGAAACTTCTCGCATTGGGAATCGCCGCGTGCGCGGCGGTCCTGCAGGCCTGGGGGGCGATGCCGGCCGACCGCACGGCGTTCCTCAACATCTCGCAGGTCCATCGCGGCGGCGGCAAGCTGGAGCGCCCGGACAACACGCTCGAGACGTTCAAGTGGTGCTGGGAGAACGGCATGGCCCCCGAGTGCGACTGCCGCCGCACGAAGGACGGCGTTGGGATCATGCTCCACGACAAGAAGCTCAAGCGCACCGCGCGGGGCATCTCCAAGGCGATGGCCAAGAAGCTCGTCTCCGAGGAGCTCACGTGGGACGAGATCAAGGACGTCGACGTGGGCAGCTACCTCTCGCCCGAATACGCACACCACCGCATCCCCACGATCGAGGCCGTGTTCGCCGCCATGAAGGGCCATCCCACGTGGCTCTGCTTCGTGGACGAGAAGGGCGCCGGGCCGAGGTACATCGCGCGGAAGGCGCGCGAGGCCGGCGTGCTCGACCAGGTCCACTACACGGGCCCGAGCTACGAGAAGGCGCTCGAGTGGATGAAGGTGGCGCCGGGCGGCAAGACGCAGATCTGGATCGGCACGTGGCCGCGGCCGGAGCACACCGCCGCGGACACGGAGCGGTTCGAGAAGTTCTTCGAGGGGAAGATGGACGAGATTCGCGCCAACGGCTTCAAGGGGCTTTCCTCGGTCGTCCTCCACACGTACTACGACCCGACGGCGAAAGAGCCGTTCGTGCCGTCCACGCCGTACCTGAAGAAGATCATCGCGGAGTTCCACGCGCACGACATCCCCGTGTTCTCGATTCCCTTCAAGGGCGGCGACACGGAGGAGGTGTACTTCAAGCTCTTCGAGATGGGCTGCGACGGGTACTCCACCGACTACCCGAGCGTGATGGCCTCCGCGATCCGCAAGCTGAAGGCCAAGTACGGCCCCAAGAAGTGAAACAGGGAAGGGGGCAGACGATGACGCTTCGATCGGTATTTTCGGCCGCCGCCGCACTTGCCGCCGCTTCGGCGTTCGCGGACAGGATCGTATCGCAGGACTACACGCTCTCGGCGGACGAGGACTGGAGTTCGCAGGGACTTGTGACGATACAGTCGGGCGTCACGCTGAACCTCGGCGGACGCACGCTCACGGTCGACGCCATCGCGGGCGACGGAACGATTTCCAACCCGGACTTCGACCTGACGGGACAAGGCACGGCGTCGTCCCCGCTCGCTGCCGGGGACTTTACCGCCGGATCCGCCGCTGCGGCGTTTAGTTCCGACGGGCGCGTCATCGTGGAAAGCACCCACTGGCCGGTGGTCATCGACTACGACTTCGGGTCGGCGACGGTGATCAATGCGTACCGCATCAGGAACTGGAACTCAAACAAGGC
>JAFRNO010000515.1 GCA_017430155.1 Kiritimatiellia bacterium
CTGGGCGAACGACGAACCACGAGCCACGAACCACGAACCACAATCGCCCCTCGTCTGGGACTCGAAAGGCGGCATGCCGATCGCGATCCAGCGGTCGAGCTGGGACGACGACAGCGCGCTCTTCGTGGGGCTGAAGGGCGGTTCGCCCTCGGGCAACCACGGTCACATGGACGGCGGCTCGTTCATCCTCGACGCCCACAAGATCCGCTGGGCGGTAGATCTCGGCTCGGAGAGCTATTCGCCAATCGAGGCGAATCCGTTGATCGGCAACGCGCTCTGGACCATGTCGCAGGACTCGAAGCGCTGGTGGCTGTACCGTCTGAACACCTGGAGCCACAACGTGCCGATGATCGACGGATGCCAGCAGTGGATCAAGGGAAGCGGAACCGTGACGGGCGTGACGACGAACGGGTCGGGGGTGTGCGTGACGATGGACCTCTCCACGCTCTACACGAACGCGACCTCCGTCACGCGCTCCGGCACGATGGCGCTGGACGGCCGCCGCTACCTGCTGCGCGACGTCCTGCGCGGCGTACGGCGGAACGGACAGGTGCGCTGGTCGATGATCACGAAGGCGACGCCCGAGATCGACGGTCCGCACGTGGTCTTGCGCCAGAACGGTAAGACCTTGCGCCTGGAGCAGTGTGGCGCGCAGACGGGCGCGTGGCAGGCGCAGCCGGCGGAGGGCCCGAACAGCTGGGACAGCCCGAATGCGGGCTGCACGCAGCTGACGTTCACGGTGGCGGCGCCGTCCTCGGGCACGGTGGACATGGCGGTGCGCTTCATCACGACCGACGCGACCCTCATCCTCTTCCGCTAGCGAAAAAACTCAAAATCTGCGCTTGCAACAGACGGGAGGATTCGGTATACTATCTGCCGTTTTCACCACGGGGATATAGCTCAGTTGGTAGAGCGTCTCAATGGCATTGAGAAGGTCAGGGGTTCGACTCCCCTTATCTCCACCACCTTGGATTGTGTGCAAATACAAGGGCTTCCGCGCTTTCTGGTCTGCGCGGTCGCCCGCCCGGACGGGGCGTTTTGGGGTGTTTTAATACACTTTAAGACAAGCCGCACGGGTTTGCCGGGAACGGCGGAAAGTGTGCGCACAAATGAAAATGAAGCAAACGGGGTCGGTCTGGGACAACCACGGCCTCTGGTATTACTCGGTGAAGCTGCCGGGCGAAAAGACGCGGCGGAACGTGCCGCTCAAGGCTCCCAACTCAAACCACACGATGCGGACGGATCGCCCGCGCAAGATGGCCGAAGACGCCGCCGCGCGGTATTGGGAGGAACACACACGGCAAGCCGCACGGCATGAGCCTCGCGGCGCAACGGTCGCCGATCTCTGCGCGGCTTGGGCCGATCATTGCCGCGAATACTACAAGGGCACAAGCACGGCGGTGAACGCCGTCCTCGACGTGCGCCTGTTCCGCGAAATGTTCGGCGGCGCGGCTCTGGCCGAATTGACGCACGGCGATATGCTGCAACTCCGGGACGCCCTTGTGCGCTCCGGCGTGTCGCGCTCGACGGTCAACGCCCGGCTCTGGCGGGTCAAGTACATGATCGGGTGGGCCTTGGACGAGGCACTTATCCCGGCGACGGTCAAGGCCGAATTGACGCAAGTGAAGGGCGTGAAGCGCGGACGATCCGCCGCCCCGGAACGGCAACCCGTCCGCCCTGTGGACGACGCCACTATCGCGACGACGGTCGCACACATGATGCCCAACACGGCGGACATGGTGCGCGTTCATCGGTTGACGGGGATGCGCCCTTGCGAATTGTGCGCCCTGCGCTGGTCGCTGATCGACACGTCGCGCTTGCCGTGGGTTTACCGCGTCCCGCCGGAAGTGAACAAAAACGAATGGCGCGGCGAATTGGGCCAGCCGCGTGTCGTCTGTATCGGCCCAAAGGCGCGGGCGATTCTCGAACGCCACAAGGACGGCGGCGACGTGCCGTTCTCGCCTGTACGGGCAATGGCCGAATATATCGCCGCCCGCCATGCCGCAAGGGTCACGCCCGTGTACGGCAAGCGGAAAGACGCGCCGCACGTTCCCCGCGTCCTCGGCGAACGCTGGACGACGGACGCATACACAAAAACGATCCACGCCGCCTGTGGGCGCGCCGGGATCGCGCCGTGGGGCGCGAACAGGCTCCGGCACACGTTCGGCACGGAAGTTCGCCGGGCGTTCGGCTTGGAAGCGGCGCGGGCGGTTCTGGGTCACACGGGCGGCGGGTGTATCACGGACGTGTACACATTCGACGCCGTGGCCGATGAAATGGTGCGCACGGCGTCCCCTGCGGTCGAGGCTCTTGGTTAGTCGTCGCCGTTCTCGGCAAGGTAGGCGGCGGCGGCTTCGCAGACGCCCTTCGAGGCGACGGCGCGGCGGTCACGATCCGGCACACGGGCCAGAAGGTCGGCGGCGTCCGCGTCCACCCGCACCTGCTTCGATGGCGTCCGCTTGTCGCCGCCCCACCTTTCGGTAAGGGCGGCGCGGGCGGCGCGTTTCCTGATCGCGTGAAGTTCGCGTTTTCTCATGCCGTGGGTTCTCCTTCAGTATGTGTTGGACGATCTCGCGCCGACGATGTGGCAACGGTTCGAGCCGTTGAGTTTGATCTCGC
>JAFRNO010000516.1 GCA_017430155.1 Kiritimatiellia bacterium
CCTCGTCCGTGTTCTTCGCCGTCTTCAGCCGCTCCTGCGCGCGGGCGACGATGCCGGACGGCCCGAGCGACAGAATCGATTCCCAGTCCGGACACGTGTGCGAACGGTCGAGGATCGCCAGGAACGCGCCGTTGGAATCCTTCCGCGAGAAACGCCGCCGCGGCGACGAGGCGATGAACTGCTGGATTCTCTTGTTCGCGCGCTGCCCGACAAGCCTTTTGTCGAGCGTCCAGTACGCGAACTCGTGGTTCTTCGCCAGGCACACGCGCACGTTGTCGAACATGGTCATCATGTAGCGCGTGCGGATGACGAGGTACGGCCGCCCCGCGTACGTGCGTTCCACGGCGTCCAGCAGCGCCTCCAGCTCCTTGGTCGACTTGCCGCCCTCCTCGTCGACCTCCATTTCCTTCATCTTCGAGGGACTGCACCACGCCGCCAGCGCGTACGGCGTCCGCACCGCCACGCACGCGGCGGCCGCCGCCTTCAAGAAGGCCCGTCTTTCAAGTTCCGCTTTCATATTCCTCTCACTTGACGTTCAACGTTCGAATTATACCAAAAATCCGCCACGCTGCGCTTGTACATTCGGACAAAAGAGGTCGTTCCAGTGCACGTTCCTGTCTGCTTACCTGAAAACGAGGATCGTGCCTTTCGGGAGAACCTCGATGCGGCCCGCGCCCTTGATGCAGCCGGACTCATGCGTCGCGTCGATGACGCCCGTGTAGGACTGCCCCGCGTGATGGAAGGAATGCGCCCGGAACGTGCCGTCGTAGTCAAGCGACAGCGTGCCGCCAGCGGCAACGGAGATCTTCGTCTTGTCGCCAAAGGGCTTCCAATCCGCCGCACCGGAGGTTTTCCGGAACGACACGGCATCGATGAGCGTCGTCCTGTCGGCAGTGCCGTTGTAGCCGCGTCCCTCCAGCACAATGCGCACATCCCCGGCCTCGGGAACCAACACGTCGTACTCCGTGCGCTGCCAGTCGGTCGAATAGGCCAGCGGGGTGACGGTGCCGAGCATATTCGTGACGCCCCCGACCACGATGGACGTCCGCACGGGGTTCTGGCCCGCCCCCCACTGCGCATTCCACTGTATTGCGTCGAAGGAATAACGGGTAACGAAGTAGAACGCCAGGCGATATCGTCCGGGCTCGGACACGTGGACCGTCTGCGCGACGGACGAGTTACCCATGATGCGCAGACGCTCTGGCCCCGAAATAGTGGTGACTCCGTAGAAATAGCCGTAGTTGTGGTCGTGATCCGGGCTGTTGGTCGAAAGCGTCGACCAGATGACCGGCTCGACGGTGTCCGCCACAAGTTCGTTCGTCTTGGCGTTCCTCAGGACGACATCCCATCCGTTCGTCGTGAACCCGGCGGCCGGGCCTTCCGCGAAACTGCCGTTCACGACGAGGTCATCGCACAGCACGAGTTCCACGTCGTCGATGTTGAGACGACCGCCGCCGCTCGGCGAAATGATCGCCAGCTCCACGGACTCGCCCGCCGTCAGAGACCAAATGCCCGCCTCGTAGCGCGCGTAGTTCGTCCCCGTGACGCGCACTTCATTCGTCTTCCCGCCAATGGCGACGGCAAGGCGGCCGGCCGAGATCGTACTGGCCCCTTGGGTACACGATACCCGCGCGGCGGCAAGAGACAGCGTGTAGCGGCCAGTCTTCGGAACCGTAACGGACGTCTTCACCCATCCACCGACGAGAAGCAGGCTACGCATTCCGTAGGGTTGCCATACGGCGCTCACGTCTCCCTGGTCATCTCCGCAGCTGCTCAAGTTGCTGTAAAACGGCGCGCGCGGATAGGTGATCAGGCCGGCAAAGTCGGAGTCGGAGGCCGTCCAGCCCCTCATCTCGGACGCGGCAAAGCGCGTCCCGTGCGCCTGTGATGTCGACCACACGACATTCTCGAAGTTCGCATTCGCGATCGGCACGGCCGGGCACGCGTCGTGCCAGTCGAGGCGGAAGTCGTCGAACAACGCCGTACGGTCGCCGGTCGGAACGATTTCCAGGCGGAGCGTGTGTTCGCCCGCCGCCAGATACGGCAGCAGATAGCGGTAACGCGTCCAAGGCGTCGCGAGCGCCGTCAGTCCCACGACGTTCGTACCGTCCACGAGGATGTCGACAGGCGCTTGGCCGTTGCCGCCAAACCGTGCCGTCAACAGGAACGAGAGCACGTACCGACCCGCCGCCGGCAGCGTAAACGTCGTTTCGACGGCAGACTTGTCCTTGAGGATCAGCATGGACACGCCGTCGGGTGTCGGCTTCGGGATCAACTGTGAGCCGGCGCTCGAATAGTAGTGCCCGTCCCGGATGATGTAGACCGACCCCTCCCGGGCCGTCCATCCTCCCACGCTTGCGCCAACGGCAAGTTGATTGCCGGCGGCGCGTTCCGAACCGTAACCCTCGAAGTTCCCCGTGACGGCGAAGACGCCGCGCAGCGCGTTCGAGGACCCCTCCGCCTGTTCTTCCTGAACGAGCCGAACGATGGCCCCGTCTTCGACGGAAAGCGTCGCGCCGTCTGGCACGGAAGCGAACGGCAGGACGCTGTCTGGAGTTCCGCCGACGTACTTGCTCGCGGTCACCGTGCCGGAAGTCCCGTCGGAAACGGCGACGACCGTCTTCGAGGCCGCGTATGTCTTGCCCGCGACCGCGGAAAAGGCCACATATCGGAAGTTCGTGGCGGAGGCCGTGCCCGACACGTCCGTGAGAGCCACCGTTCCGCCGCCCATCGCCTTGCTGGCCGCTTCCACCAGCTCTGGCGGCACCTCCAGCCGCGCGCCGTTCGCCACGCGGATTGTCTTCGGGAGCCGCCCTTCGCGCGAAATCCAGCGGTTGTTGAGGTAGCGGTCCACTCGCACGCGCTCGGCGTCGGTCAAGCGATTGGTGAACACCGCCGCCGCATAGAGACGGTCGCCGCCCACGCGGTCGCCCGCGCCGGTCACGCCGCCGGCCTGGTACTCGCGGAAGTTGAAGAAGCTCTCCGCGCCGCACACCCGGAGCGACGACTCGAAGTCCAGCACGGTATCCTCCTTGGGCTGCGGCGTCATGTCGGCATCCACGCGCAGACCGTTCAGGAACGTGCGCCCCACGCGCAGGTGTTCAAGCGTCTTGTGCGCCTCCATCGTAATCGGCGCGAACAGCGAATTCCAGTATTGGGCATCGCTCGTCATCGCGAAATCCTGAAGTCGATCGTCCACCCTGTGCGCCGACCCGAACACATTGCCGTGGCTCGTGTACGTGCCCTGCACCGCAAACGCGTTCCAGGTCCTCAGCCAAGCGAAGGAATCGGCCGTCCCCGGCTGGAGCCACTTCATCCACGCGCCGCTTGCGAAACCACGGAAGTGGACGTACGGACGCCCCGCGTCGGTGGCGAGCAGGACGGGGTACTTCGCCGCCGACGCGTCGGTGTAGTACGACGCGCCCTCGGCGCGCACGTACTTGAGCGTGCCTGCCGCGATGTCGGCCGCCGTCTCGCGCGCGTCGTACCACGTCGTCACCTCGCCCGCTTCGTTCGTGACCACGTTCACCTCGGCGTCCACCCAGAACGCCGCCTTCGCGAGGACGTCCGTGGGGACTTCCTCCGGTAGCAGGCCCGTGTCGCGCGTGAACCGCACCGTGCCGTCCGCCACGTCCAGCGTGCCGTTCCCGGCCCAGATGCGCTCAAGCGGAATCGTCAGCGTCCCCGCGCCGGCCTTGCGCAAGGTCCCCTCGATCATCAATGTTTCGTTCTGCACGGCGTCCAGCCCGTTCGTGCCGACGAGCGCCACCTCGCCCGTCTCCACGACCTGCACGCCCGCCGCCGCATACGCAAGCGCGATCGCAGTCCCGACAAGGTGTTTTCTCAAACTCATCAAGAGGTTCCTTCCCCAAGATTCTCACACTGCCACCGACGCCGCAAGTCCAAGTGCCTCACTTGCAGAGGTTACGGCGGATGGCGGCGATCTCCGCGTCCGTCAGGCCCAGCGTGTCGCGCGCATAGGCGGCGAACTTCTCGGCGAGCGTCGCGCCCGGGTAGGTCTTGATCTTCGCGACGACGTCGGCGAAGTTGGCCGTGCCGCGGTTCATGCGCGTGCGCAGGCTGAACATCGAGAAGCTCGTCAGCTCGTAGTCGATGGCGAGGTCGGTCTCGGAGACGCCGCAGAGACCTTCCAGGATGAACGCCACCGTCCCCGTGCGGTCGGCCCCGCCCCAGCAGTGCATGTAGACGGGATAGTTCTTCTCGTCGGCGAACACGCGCAGCACCGCCGCATACTCGTTCGTCTGGTCGTACATGCGCGTGTACGGACGGATCACCGCGTCCACGAGCCGCACGCCCGCCCCCAGCGCGGAGTTCGTCACGCAGTTCCCGCGCGACTTCTCGTCGAGGGCGCGGAAGTCGAGGTCGGTCTTGATCCCCAGTTCCTTGAGCAGGATCTTCTTGCCGGCCGATCCGATCTTCAGCTTGTGGTCGCCCACGGCGTTCAGCTCCGTGCCGCGGAAGACACGCCCCTCCCGCAGGCCCGTCCAGCCGCCGATGTCGCGCACGTTGCGCGCGCCCGGCACGTGGATCCAGCGCACGACGTCGCCGCGGCGCGGACGGTCCAGCGTGTCCGCCATGTGCCCCGCGAAGAGGTGCACGACCGTGTTCGTGTACGACGCGAACGCGGGCGTGGCGTACGCCGCGCGCGCCGCCTCGACGAACAGCGTGGACGGCGAGCCAGGCAGGCGTGCGTCCTTCGGCGCGTCCGTGAACTCGAAGTCCGCCGTCACGGGGCTGTGGTCGGAGACGTCAATCTCCGGCTTGCCGACCCAGATGTGGTGGCGGAGCGCGCGGATGCCGGGCGAGAAGAAGATGTGGTCGATGGACATCCCCGGCACGTCCTCCGCCGTCGGACGCAGCGCGCCGCGAAACACGCCGTCCTTCCCCTTGACGGGATAGCCGTGGTGCGAGCGGTGCGTCGAACGCACGGGCGCCGCGTCCGCCGCGTTGCGGTAGCCGGCCAGGCGGAACACCTCGTGCGCGAGCGAGCCGGGACGGCAGTTCAAGTCGCCGCCGCCGATGACGGGCAGGTCGCCCCACTTCCGGCGGATGTCCGCCACGAGGTTCAGCACGTGGCGCGCGTTCAGCTCGCGGATCGCGTCGCTCTCGGCGCCGTTGCCCTGCCACCAGAAGTGCGTCGCGAACGCGATGAAGCGCCGTCCGTCCGTGCGGTCCTCCAGCACGGCCCACGTCACGCTCTTCTCCGCCTGGAGCGAGAGATGGAAGAAGTCGAGACCCGAGTCGAGCAGGTTCAGGCGGCTCTTGCGGTAGAGGAGCGGCTCGTGGTTCACCCAGGTCGGCGGACGGTAGGTGCCGGACGCGCCCGCGCGCAGCAGGGCCTCCTCCTCGTCGCCGCGCACGACGCCGAAGTCGGCGGACAGGTTGGCGAAGAGCGGCGTGCCGTCCCACCACGCGGGCGCGACCTCCTGGAGGGAGATGACGTCCGCCTTGCACTTGACGATCGACTCCTCCACGCCCGCCGCGCGGTTCTGTGGCGACAGGCCCTCGGCGCCGTAGCCGTAGATGTTGAACGAAAGGAAGCGGAGCGGAGCGGCCGAAGCGCACCACGCCAGCGCCGTGACGACAAGGAGTGCTGATGTTTTCATGCGGATAGTATACCATGTTTTGTGATATAATACACACCGTCCAAGGAGAAAGAACATGACCGAGACATTCAAGATCGCCGCGACCGACGCGGGACTGACCGACGACGAAATCCGCGCCGCGCTCACGCAGGCGCTCCAGCCGGCCCTCGACGCCGGACAACTGCGCAACGTCCTCATCCTCCCGCCCGACTTCACGCGCTTCCACTCGAACGCCGGCTTCATCACGAGTTTCTGCTACCGCTTCCTGACCGAACGCGGCGTGAACGTGGACGTGCTGCCCGCGCTCGGCACGCACGTGCCCGTGAGCGAGACGCAGTGGAAGGCGATGTTCGCCGACATTCCCTTCGAGAAGATGATCGTGCACAACTGGCGCACCGACGTGGTGAAGCTCGGCGACATACCCGCCGAGGCGGTCGAGGAAATCTCGGGCGGGCTGTGGAAGGAGTCCCTGCCCGTGGAGGTTAACAAGCTCGTGATGGACCCGAAGTACGATCTCGTGATCTCTCCCGGACAGGTCGTGCCCCACGAGGTGATCGGCATGGCCAACCACGCGAAGAACCTCTTCGTGGGCGCGGGCGGCTCCGGCATGATCAACGCGAGCCACATGATCGGCGCAGTCTGCGGCATGGAGCAGGCGATGGGACGCGACCACACGCCGGTCCGCCGTCTGTTCGACTACGCGATGGAGCACTTCATCTACGGCAAGCGCCCGATCCTCTTCTGCCTCACCGTCACGACGGCGCCCGGCGGAAAGATCCGCACGCACGGCCTCTTCATCGGCGAGGGACGCAACTGCCTCACCGAGGCGGTGAAGCTCGCGCAGCAGAAGAACGTGGACTACGTGGAGCACGGACTCAAGAAGTGCGTCG
The DNA here is from genome assembly GCA_017430155.1 of Kiritimatiellia bacterium. GTDB lineage: Bacteria > Verrucomicrobiota > Kiritimatiellia > RFP12 > UBA1067 > RUG572. The sequence continues at coordinate 6,497 of JAFRNO010000516.1, forward strand.
TCTACCTCGACCCGTCGGAGTTCACCTCCACCTGGCTCGGCAACAAGGCCGTATACCGCACGCGCATGGCGATGGCGGACGGCGGCGAGCTGATCATCCTCGCCCCCGGCGTGGAGCGCTTCGGCGAGGACGCGACCGTGGACAAGCTCATCCGCAAGTACGGCTACAAGGGGCGCCTCCACACGCTCGAGGTCTTCAAGCGCCCGGACGCGGAGGACCTTCGCGCCAACATGGGCGCGGCGGCGCACCTGATCCACGGTTCGTCCGACGGACGCTTC
>JAFRNO010000517.1 GCA_017430155.1 Kiritimatiellia bacterium
ATCATCCCCGTCGGCACGCTCATCATGTTCCGGTCAGACCGTCTGAAGATGCTGCAGAACCTCGAAATTCTGGCGGGGCTGGCTTTTTGCTGCTTGATCGCGGGTACACGCGCGGAGGCCGGCTCGTACGGCGTCACGGGCGATATCCAGCGCCGGATCGACGCGGCGTCCGCCGCCGGGGGCGGCACGGTGACGCTCGAGGCCGGCGACTACCCCGTGGCGAGCATCTTCCTGAAGAGCGGCGTGACGCTGGAGCTCAGGAAGGGCGCGACGCTTCTCGCCTCGACAAACAAGGCGGACTACGCGAACGTGACCGGCGGCCCGAACACCCCGCGCGCCGCGCATGCCGTGGTCTGCGCCAACGGGGCCACCAACATCGCCCTCGTCGGCGAGGGTACGGTCGACGGGCGCGGCTGGGCGATCGCGGGCACCGAGCGCGACAATGAGCCGGGACGCTGGAGGGACGTGATGTTCTACCGCTCGAAGGGCGTGCGCGTGGAAGGGGTGACGCTCTGCAACGCGGCGAGCTGGACGTGCTACTTCAAGGAGTGCGAGGACGTGGTGGCGCGGCGCGTGACCATCCGCTCGCTCACCAACTGGAACAACGACGGCATCGACATCGACGCGAAGAACGTGCTGGTGGAGGACTGCGACATCGACTCGGACGACGACGCGATCTGCCCGAAATCCGACAACCCCCGCTTCATCTGCGAGAACGTGGAGGTGCGCAACTGCCGCCTCGCCTCGAACTGCAACCACATCAAGCTCGGCACGGCCTCCAAGGGCGGGTTCAGGAACATCTGGATCCACGACTGCACGCTCGTCCAGTGCGCCACCAACATCATCCCGCAGATCAAGAACAAGAAGGGTCGCGGCAATGACATCCCCGGATGGGACAAGCGCGACATCGCCTCCCGCGTGGGCATCGCCGTGGAGTGCGTGGACGGCGGCATCCTCGAGAACGTGCGCGTGAGCGGCATCCGCATGACGCGCTGCTGCCAGACTCCGATCCTCGTGCGCCTCGGGCGTCGTCGCGAGCATCCGGACGGGTGCGCTTCGTTCCTGCGGAACGTCGTCATCGAGAACGTGACGGGCGAGTCGGCGAGCCTGCTGGCCAGCTCCATCACGGGCGTGCCCGGCCTGCGTCCCTCCGGCGTCATGATCCGCAACGTGGACCTGAAGCTGATGGGCGGCGGACCGGCCTCCGAGGTGACGCGTCCCGTGCCCGAGGCTGAGAAGGCGTACCCCGAGAACAGGATGTTCAAGCGGCAGATGCTCCCCGCCTACGGCTTTTACGTGCGTCATGCGGACGACGTGACGTTCGAGAACGTCAAGCTCACGTACACGGGAGACACTGAGGCGCGCCCTGCGATCTTCATCGACGACTCGACGGACGTGAGGACGGAGGGGTGCTCGGTCCGTCCGCCTGCCGGTTCCTATCCAGCGGTCTACGCCACCGGCCGCAAATCGCCGCTGCCGTCGCCGCGTTGATTTCCGCGCCCCTCCCATGGTGGGGCGAGGCGTCCCGCCGAGCCGCAACGGTAGGGGCGGCGTTCCATCGCCGCCCGCCATCCGCCGAAGCGGCGAGAGCGCCGCTTCCCCGAACGGGGACACCCCTACCCACACACTAACCACTAGCCGCTAACCACTAGCCACTAACCACTACCCACGCCCCCCCAAAAAAATGCTATACTATCCCCGTTCCTCGAACCAAAGGAGAAACAAGGAATCAATTTAAAACCATAAACAAGACAATTTAGCGAACTGCTGAACGACGCCATTGCGGAAATACTACCACACGTTTCCAACGTCGTATGCAGCAGAGGAATCATTATGGGGCCCACCGAGAACCAGATTATCGTCTATCAGCCGAATGGCGTGATGAAGATAGATGTCCGCTTTGACGGTGAAACGGTTTGGCTGCTGCAAGGGCAGATAGCCGAGTTGTTTTCGTGTTCACTAGAGAACGTCCGGCTTCACCTGAAGAACATATACGCATGTGGTGAGTTGGAGAAGACGGCAACTTCCAAGGAATCCTTGGAAGTTCGAAAAGAGGGCAATCGAAGTGTTGCGCGCAAATTCCTCTATTACAATCTGGACGCCATCATATCAATAGGCTACAGGGTTAATTCAATTGTCGGTGTCCGCTTCCGCCAATGGGCAACCCAGATAATCAAGGAACGGATGTTTGCCGGAGCGGCACTCGCTGCACAATTTGCCGCGATAGATCGGCGTCTTCTGTCGCATGAAAAAGACATTGTCGAGCTGAAAGACAAGGTTGATTTCTTCGTCCAGACACAGACGCCGCCGTTGCAGGGCGTGTTTTACAACGGGCAACTGTGGGACGCGCGGGCGCTGGTGCTGTCGCTCGTTTCTCGCGCGAAGCGTTCGCTGATTCTTATCGACAACTGGGCGAACACAGAGGTGCTCGACCTCTTCGCGAAGAAACGCAAAGGCGTGAGACTCACGATCTTCACGTCGGAGCACTACGACAAGAAGCATGTGCCCCACCCTAAGATTTCCCCC
>JAFRNO010000518.1 GCA_017430155.1 Kiritimatiellia bacterium
CGGCTCTTGAGCGCGCGGCGGCAGACGGCGAACGCGCGGGCCTGGCGGTAGGCCGCGTTGCTCGCCGCGACGCGGCGGCGCACCGGCGGCGCAAGCCGGATGCAGAGGAAGAGCACGGGGGGCACGAGGAACAGGAGCGCCGCCAAGGTGAGATGCGGAAACAGCGGATGGGACTCCGCGCCGCGGGGATCCAGGTCGACGCCGTCGGGCATCGGAAACGCCTCGCCCTCCTCCGTGAGCACCACCTGAAGGCCTGCCTTGACCTGGATGGGGATGGATTCCGTCATGCGCGTCACGTAGGCGCGGCGATCAAGGTCGTAGTAGGAGACGGGCAGGGACGGGAACTCCACCGTGCCGGCCTTGACGGGACGCACGCGCCACGTGAACCGCCGCGAGGCCTTCAGCGTCTCGGTCTTGAGCGAGCCGGTGTCGATGCGGAAGATGGTGCCGGTCAACGCGGAGGTGAAGTCCGGCGGATGGACGGACGACGGGTTTGCGGCGCCGCCGATTTCCATCGTCAGCATCAGCGGGTCTCCGGCCGTGCAGACTTTGGCGTCAAGCGACGCGGTGACCGTCAGGTTGGAGGAGATCGCCCTGCACCACGAGGCCGGACGTCCTTCCGCTGGAGGCTCGGCGACCGTCAGCGTGAGCGGCTGCGTGCGCAGCGCGACGTTCTTGAACTGGGGCGCGAGAACGGGACGGTTGAACCGGTCGCGTCCGCGCTCCACGCCCGTAATGAGGGGCACCTCCACCGTGACGGGGTCGAGCCGCACGCGGCCTGGCGTTACCGCGCGCCAGGGGGCCACCGCCGCCGTCAGGCGCCAGGTTCCGTCCTTCTCCCGCGCGACCGTGAACGGGAAGAGCTGCCGTTTGGGGCCGAGGCGGCCGAACGGATCCACCCCGTCGAACATGTCGAACGGGTCGTCCATCGCGGAGAAGATGCCGTCCGTGACGTAGTTGTTGAGCGAGAAGGACGGCCCCGAGCGGCCGCGCCGCGGCATCTGCTCGGGCGCGAGCGGGACGCGGGGGTCCCCTCGGTCGAAGGCCGCGCTCTTCCAGTCGGTCTCGAGGAAGGAGCAGGTGACGTGCGGCGGACGCTGGTTCATGAACGGGCAATGTTCGGCGCCCTCGCCGGGAATCGGCGGCAGCCGGAGCACGATCGAGACCTGCGCCTCTTCCGTGACGACGAGATTCGTGGACGAGGCGACGAGGTCCAGCGACGGCTCCGTCGCCCCCTGGGCGAGGACGGCCATGGAGAACAGGATGAGGCTCGTCGTCTTTTTCATGGCTACCGGATCTTGAAGACGTCGGGGCGGCGCGGGGCCTCGGGGCCGGATCGATCCGCGCCGGAGAACTCGGACGGTCCGTTCGTCGGGACATTGGGGTCGATCTGGGAGCGGGCCTCCGCACGGCGGACTTCGCGTTCCCGGTTCTGGCGGTTCTCCATCACGGCCATGCCGCCGAGGAACCCGCAGGTGGCGGCGATCAGGACAAGCAGGAGGATGCCGAAGAAGGCGAGAACCGGACGGCGGCGGCGGCGAAGAAGGCTGGCCTCGGCCTCGGCGTGCGCGCGGGCGGCGGCGAGGCGCTCGCGTTCGACGGCAAGAGCCTCCCGTTCCAGGCGAATGCGCTCCTCCGCGAAGTTATAGTCTTCGTCATTCATCGAACAGGGGCGTGGAGAAATAGCGCTCCGCCGTGTCGGGCAGGACGGTGACGACCGTCTTCCCGGGACCGAGCTTCTGCGCAAGCTGCAGCGCGGCGAACACGTTCGTGCCCGCCGAGATGCCGACCATCAGGCCCTCCTTGCGCGCGAGGTCGCGCGAGGTCGTGAGCGCGTCCTCGTCCGACACGATGCAGATGTGCGAGTAGATCTTCGTGTTCAGGTTGTCGGGAATCAGCCCGTCGCCGATGCCCATCTGGAGGTGCGTGCCGATCGTTCCGCCGGCGAGGATGGCGGCGTTTTGGGGCTCGACCGCCCAGATCTCGATGTCGGGGTTCTGCGCCTTCAGCACTTCGCCGATGCCGCTGAGCGTGCCGCCGGTGCCGATGCCGCTGCAGAAGCCGTGGATCGGGCGCGCGGCCTGCTCCATGATCTCGAGCGCCGTGTGGTGGCGGTGCACCATGGGGTTCGCGGGGTTCGAGAACTGCTGCGGCACGTACACGCGGGGGTCGGACTTGCGCATCTCCTCGGCCTTGCGCACGCACTCGGCGATGGCGTCGCCGATGTTGCCCGCGTCGTGCACGAGCACCACCTCCGCGCCGTAGTGGCGCATGAGCTTGCGGCGCTCCTCGCTTACGCTGTCCGGCATCACGATCACGGTGCGGTAGCCGCGCACGGCCCCCACGAGCGCGAGGCCGATGCCCTGGTTGCCGCTCGTGGGCTCCACGATCACGGAGTCGGGCTTCAGGAGCCCTTCGCGCTCCGCCTCGAGGATCATGTTGTAGGCCGTGCGGGTCTTGATCGAGCCGCCCACGTTGAGCGCCTCGAACTTGACCAGCACCTCGGCCGACCCGGGCTTGACCATGCGGTGCAGGCGCACGAGGGGTGTGTGTCCGATGGCGTCGAGGACCGTGTCGCAGATCATTGCGCCGCCTCCTCGCCGGGCTCGGACTCCGCAACGGAGATCGAGACGAGCGTGGCGCCCTCGGTGAGGCGCACGAGCCTGACGCCCATGCCGCTGCGTCCGACGACCGTGATGTCCACCACGCGCTGGCGCACCATGAGGCCGTCGGAGGTGATGGAGATGATCGACTCGTCGTCGCGCACCGCGTGCGCGGCCACCACGTGGCCGTTGCGGTCCGCGCCCTTGATAGCCGTCACGCCCATGCCGCCGCGGTGCTTGCGCTCGTAGGCGCTGAACTCCGTGCGCTTGCCGTAGCCGTTCTCGGTCGCGACGAGGAGCGTCTTCGTGTCGTCCACCACGTCGAGCGAGCAGACCGCGTCGTCGCGGCGCAGTTTGATGCCGCGCACGCCGCCGGCCGCGCGGCCCATGCGGCGCACCTCGTCGGAGTTGAAGCGCGTGCCGATGCCGTTGCGCGTGATCATCACCACGTCCTCGCCCGGCTTCACGAGGCGCACTTCCACGAGCTCGTCGCCCTCCTCGATGTTGATGGCGCGGATGCCGTTGCGGTTGACGTTCTTGAAATCGCCGAGGAGCGTCTTCTTCACGGTGCCGTTGCGCGTCGCGAACATCACGTCCACGTCGCCCTCGAAGCTGCGGATCGGCAGGAGCTGGAGCACCTGCTCGCCGGGCTGGAGGTTGAGGAAGTTGACGAGCGGCTTGCCGAAGCTCGTGCGCGCGGCCTCCGGGATCTCGTAGGCGTCCTTGAGGAAGAGGCGGCCGGTGTTCGTGAAGAACATGAGCGAGTCGTGCGTCTCCGCCACGAACACGAGGCGGAGGAAGTCCTCCTCCTTCACCTGCGCGCCCTTGATGCCGCGTCCGCCGCGGTTCTGCTCCTTGTATTCCGTGAGCGCCACGCGCTTGACGTAGCCGCGGTTCGAGAGCGTGATCACGCACGGCTCGTCCGCGATGAGGTCCTTGATGGACACCTCGTTCTCGTCGAAGGTGATCTCCGTGCGGCGCTTCGCGTCCTCCTTCGACGCAAACTTCTCCTTCAGCGCCGCGAGGTCGTCCTTGATGATCGCGTAGACGCGCCCCGCGTCGGCGAGGATGGCCTGGAGGTCGGCGATCGTGGCGAGGAGCGCCGCGAGCTCCGCCTCCAGCTTCTCGCGCTCGAGCCCGGTGAGCTGGTAGAGGCGCATGTCGAGGATCGCGTTCACCTGCGGCTCGCTGAAGCCGTAGGCCTCCACGAGCCGGGCCTTCGCCTCGTCGCGGTTCTTCGACGCGCGGATGATCTTCACCACGTCGTCGAGGTTCGCGATGGCGATAAGGAGCCCGTCCAGGATGTGCTTGCGCGCCTCGGCCTTCTTCAGGTCGAACTTCGTGCGGCGGGTGATCACCTCGAAGCGGTGGTTCACGTAGCAGCGGAAGAAGTCCTTCAGGTTGAGGATGCGCGGACGCCCCTGGTCGATCGCGAGCATGATCGCGCCGAAGGTCGTCTGCAGCTCGGTGTGCTTGTAGAGGTGGTTGAGGACGATCTGCGCCACGGCGTCGCGCTTGAGCTCCACGACGATGCGCACGTCGGCCTTGGACTCGTCGCGGATGTCGCTGATGCCCTCGATGACCTTGTCCTTCACGAGCTCGGCCGCGTGCTTGATCATCTCGGCCTTGTTCACCTGGTAGGGCAGGGAGGTGATGATGATGCGCTCGCGGTCGCCCTTCCACGGCTCGATCTCGGCGGTGCCGCGCACGCAGAGCTGCCCGCGCCCGAGCTTGTACATGGCGGCGATGCCGTTGCGGCCGCAGATCTGCGCGCCGGTGGGGAAGTCCGGCCCCTTCACGAATTGCATCAGGTCGTCGATCGTGCAGTCGCGGTGGTCGATGTAGTGGGTGATGCCGTCGCAGAGCTCGCCGAGGTTGTGCGGCGGGATGTTGGTGGCCATGCCCACGGCGATGCCGGAGGAGCCGTTGAGGAGGAGGTTCGGGAGCTTCGCGGGAAGGACGGTGGGCTCGTCCAGCGTCTCGTCGAAGTTCTTCATCATGTCCACGGTGTCCTTCTCCAGGTCGCCGAGCATCTCCTCGGTGACGCGCTGCATGCGGACCTCCGTGTAACGCATCGCCGCCGCGCCGTCGCCGTCGATGGACCCGAAGTTGCCGTGGCCGTCCACGAGCGGCACGCGCAGCGAGAACGGCTGGGCCATGCGGACGATCGTGTCGTACACCGCCGTGTCGCCGTGCGGGTGGTATTTGCCGATCACGTCGCCCACGATGCGCGCGCTCTTGAGGTGCTTCTTGTTCCACGTGTTGTCGAGCATGTACATGGAATAGAGGCACCGGCGGTGCACGGGCTTGAGTCCGTCGCGCACGTCGGGGAGCGCGCGCCCCACGATCACGCTCATTGAATAGTCGATGTAGTCGCGGCTCATCTCCTCTTCGATGGCCACGTCCTCCAATGTGCCGGCCACGGCCGACGGCATGTCGGGCTCAAGGGTTTCACCAGTCTTCTCTTCGTCTGCCATTTATGCGCTTTCGTGTTGTTTTTCTATGCCGGTATTATACCATATTACGCGCGCGCGCGCAAGGAGGCGACGCGGATCGGCAAGGCGCCGATTCGTCACCCCAGCACCAGTTCGAGGCCGTCGTAGGCGGCGCGGAGGGGCTCGGGCAGTTCCTTGTTGATCTTCTCCGAAGGCCAGCCGCGGTACTTGTCCCCGAGGCCGAGGTGGGTGAGGTACACGTGCTGGCCGGGCGGCAGCTTGAGGCGGTCGTTCTTGAGCATCATGTTGGTGATGCGCGAGACGACCTGCACGCTCGAATGGACGAACAGACGGAAGTCCTCGTCAAGATCGGTGTCGGTCGCCTCCATGATGAACGCGGTGAGCGCCTGCGGCTTGTGGACATACGGGGCCGACTTCGCGTACCGCTCAAAGTTCTTCTCCTTCACGTGCGGGTCGATGCCGATCATCCGCGCGGCGTCGCCCATGATCCCGCCCGTGTCGGTGGCGTACAAAAGGCGCGACTCGCCCTTCTCGACGAGGTAGAGCGAGGTGCGTTCCAGCACGCCGTTCGTGACGCGCGACGTGCTGTGGTTCGCGGGCACGCCCGTGAAGCGCATGCCGCACTCGACCACCGGCTTGCCGAACGGGAGGCCGATGACCTCAGGCGCGGGAAGCGACAGCGCGGCCGCGGCCGCGCCCACCTCCTCGCGCGCCGCGTCCGCCCACGTCTCCTGCACGTACATGCGCTTGACGCCCGACTTGACCGCCGCCGTGGGGTTGTAGTGGTCGCCGTGGGAGTGCGTCTGGAAGAGCACCTCGGGATGGCAGTCCGTCGGCAGCATGTCAAAGGAACACATCGTGAAGTCGATGAGCACCTTGTTCTCGATCAACACGCTTGACTGGCGGCGCATGTGCGGGTTCTTCTTCGCCATTTCCGGCTTCCAGCCGGCGGCGCCGCTGCCGAGGAACCGCACGCGGATGCCGGACTCCGTGGACATTTCCTGCGCGGGCGCGGTGGCCTTGTCGGCCGGCTTGGTGGACATGCAGCCCGCCATGGCGGTCAGCGCGGTGGACGAAACGATGAAATTTCTGCGTGAGATGTTGTTTTTCATGGCGCCAGTATAGCAAAATCCCCCGCGGATGTGAAGAGGCGCAGACCGACGGAATGTGGTATACTCTTGCCATGCACAGATTGCTTGTACCAGAAGAACTCATGTCCGGCGACACGGTCACGCTGCCGGCCGACGCCGCGCGCCACCTGAAGGTCGTCCGCCCGCGCCCAGGCGAGACGGTCGAGCTGTTCGACGGACGCGGCCACACCCGCCGCTGCCAGTGGGACGGCGCGCGCCTCCTCCCCGACGGCGCCGCCACCGCATTCCCGCCCCCGCCGACCGAACTCGTCCTCTTTGCCTGCGTCACGAAAGGCAGCCGCTGGGACTGGACGATCGAGAAGGCCGTCGAGCTGGGGACGACCCGCATCGTGCCCGTCATCTCCGACCGCTGCATCGTGCGCCTCCTCCCCGCGGAACGCCCCGCCAAGGCCGGCCGCTGGCGGCGCATCGCCGCCGACGCGGCGCGCCAGAGCGACGCCGTGTGGCTGCCGGAAGTGCTCGAGGCCGTCGACTTCCCGGACGCCCTCGCCCTCGTGAAGGCGTGCGGACGCGTCTTCGCGGGCGCGCTGTGCAATCCACCGCCGCCGCCGATCTGGAACGAGGTCGCGGCAGCAGTAGAAGGCTCCCCCTCCGCGTCGCTCGGCACCTTCGTCGGCCCCGAGGGCGACTTCACGCCCGAAGAGCTGCGCGCCCTTCTGGAGCTCGCCACGCCCGTCTCGTTCGGCCCCACGATCCTGCGCGCCGAGACGGCGGCCATCTTCGGCCTCTCCGTCCTCGCCGCCGCCCGCGCCCACGCGCCGCTGTGACGGTTCAGCGCACGAACACCATCGTGCCGGAGTCGGCCGCCACGGCGTAGAGCATGCCGTCGACGACCTTCAGCTTCGCCGCCCCGACGTTGCCGCCGTTGAGCACCTTCACGCGGCCCGGCGCCGCAACCGCGCCCGAGACGGACGCGAGAGGGATCTGCGTGCCGACCGGCAGGAGGTCCTCGGCGGAGAGTCCGAGGTCGAGCTTCGCCCCCGCGTCCACCACGAGGTCCCCTTCCACGTTCATGAACAGGTCGCGCGCGAGGTCCGCCACGAGCGCGCCCGCCACGCGGAGCGTGCCGTTCTGCACAAGTCCGCGCATGTCGATCTCGCCCACCGTGCGCGTGCCGCCCGCGCAGTCGAGGACGCCGTTCGCCGTCAGGACCACGCGCCCGGAAAGCGCCTCGTCCGCCGTCGCCTGCAGCACGCCGCCCGCGATCGTGGTCGGCCCCGTGAACGTGTTCGCCCCGGAGAGGACGAGCGTGCCCGGCCCCGTCTTCGTGAGGCCGCCGTCCGGCGCGCCGTTGAGGAGCGCGTCGGTCGTCAGCGCCTGGCCGATTTCGTAGGTCTTTCCGGCGGACACCGCGATCGTCGCCCCGTTCGTAGAGACGTATGCGCCGTCGACCGCCGGCAACGTGCCGTCCTCCTTCAGGCCAAGCGTGCCGCCGTTGAACGTGATGTACGCCTTGCCGTTGTTGTGCGAAATGGCGTTCGCGCTGATCGAGCCGCCGTTCAGGAACAGGCGTCCCGTGCTGTTCACGTCGTTGCAGAGTGACAGCGTGTCGGCGATGTCCACCGTACCGCAGTTGATGTGCACGTAGCCGTCCGTCGCCTTGTACGTCGTGCCGGAGTCAGCCGCCGTCAGATACACGAGGTACAGCGACGTTCCCACCTTCAGCGTGCCGCCGTTCATGTAGAAGTACGAACCGATGTTCGCGTTGCGCATCCGTTGGTATCCGAGTACGAACGCACCCGTCGTCGTGACTTCGCCGCCGTTCATCTCGAAGATGCCCGTGGACTTCATCGAGGAGTTGCCGCTCTGGCAGATGCGGATCCAGTTCGCGTTGACCGTGCCGCCGTTCACCGTGAACTTGCCCGTGCAGACTGCGGTCGCCGAGCCGTGGTAGTAGTTGAGGTAGCAGGATCCGAGCGTCATCGTGCCGTTGTTCATCACGTATTCGCAGTTCTTGCCGTTCACCGTGTCCACGCCCACGCAGAAGTCGGAACAGATGAAATTCGGCGCGTCGTCCGGGTCGCCCACAGTGCCCTGGATCACGCGCCCCTCGGACACGTTGAACCGGCGGAACGTCGCAACGGGGCCGTCACCGTTCGCCCGAACGTAGGTCTCGTTCTGGGAGCCGCGGTTTATCGCGCCATTGCCGCCCTTGAACGTGCCGTTGCCCTTGAGAATCAGGTCACCCGCGCCGATCTTCGAGAAGGCGGTCGCCGTGGCGTTGGTCGTCATCGAAAGAAGCGTGAGGTCATGGTCCACGTCCAGGACGCTGCACTTGTTGGCGGTGAGGCCGTAAAGGTAGATTCCCGGCAGCGTCTCGCCCGTGCCCGTGTACTTCAGCGTGCCGCCGGCGAGCCTCAGGACGGAGGAACCGGTGATGCCGGCCACGGTCGGGAGGATCATCCGGCCGGAGCGGATGACCAGGTTCGCGATGTTGGTAACCATCCCGAACTCCACCGTGCCGCCGCCCGTCGACTCGGCGTAGTTCACGCCCAGGAGTGAGCCGCCTCCGTCGACCGTCCCGGCAAAGGTCGTCTTCGCGCCGGTTGCCGTCTGCACCAGCGTGCGCTGACGGATTCCGACGTCGCACGCGAACGTGTTCGTGCCGCTGTTCGCGTAGATCGCCGCCGTGCTCTTGCTTCCCGTCGAGACGGTGAGCGGCGAACCGGACAGGCGGTAGCCGTTCTTCGCGGACGACGCGGCGAGCGTGAGGCCCCGCACCGTGACCGGCGCGTCGAGCGCCACGGGCACGTTCGCGGCCTTGGCCGGACGGAACACGGCGTCCGCGTCCGTCCCCTCCGGCGGGTCGAACCCGTTCCAGTTCGCCGCCGCGCTCCAGTCGCCGCCCGACGTCACGGCGCTCCATTCGCGCGCGCCCTCCACGACGCCGTCGTAGCCGGCGGACGCCGAGGTGACGGTGCAGACGAGCGCGTGCCAGCCGGGGTAGTTCGGCTCGTTGTCCGGCAGCGTGACCTCCTTGTATGTCGCCGCGAGCGCGCCGTCGTACCGGCCCGTCGTGAACTTCGACACGTCGAGCGAGATCTCCGCGCGGTAGACGAGCGCCGTGTAGGTTCCCGCCACCACGTGCGGCATTGCGCTCGTGTTGTCCGTGTGCGTCGTCACGGCCACGGGCCCGTTCACCGCGAGGTCGCCCGTCACGGCGAACGCGTAGTTCGTGCGCGCGGAGTTCACGGTGCCGTTGAAGAGGTCGAGGTAGACGATTCCGTCCTCGCCCTCCTTGCCGAGCGTGAGGTTCTTGATCGGCGCGCCCGTCCGCTTCGCGTAGAGGACGTTGTACTGCTGGAGCGTGCCGCCCGGCTCCACCACCACGGTCGCATTCGAGAAGGCCGTCGTAAGCGGAATGAGCGTGGAGCCTTCCGACGCCGTGATCGCGCCGGTGGTCGTGCTGTTTGCGAACACGGTGCCGAAGGCGACGCGCCCGCCGCCGACAACGGTGATGCAGAAGTCCGTCCGTTCCGACTCGGGATCGGCCAGGATCGGCCTGTTGACGTACGTCCAGTAGTAGCGCGGCGTGCCGAGCCCCTCGTTCGCCGACGTGTCGAACACGAGGTCGTCCGCGAGGAACATCCGCCAGCCCGTGTTGTTGTTCAACGTCGTATTGCCCGTCGCCGATGTCCAGCCGCTGTAGCGTCCGCCCCGGAAGTAGATCGCCGCCGTGTTGCTCGTGCAGGAGGAGGCGGAGATGCTTCCGGTCTGGTAGACCGCGCCCGTGTACACGTTGATCGTCACCGGCGCGTTGTTGTAGAACGTCGTCGTGCCGTTGACGGCCAGCGAGCCGCCCTTGAGGTCCATCACGAGCTCGCCCACGTGGCGCGTGGCGTTGGAGCCGGCCTTCGACGCCACCGTCATCGAAGTGGAGGTCACAGCGCCGCCGTCCTGCGTCCACGTGGTGAGCAGGTTCGTTGTGACGGACGGATAGCTGTTCAGGCGCAAGTCGCCGTTCACGTTCACGGTTCCGCCGTGGATGGCGATCTCCGGACGGATGTTCTGGAGATATGCGCCGTCCCAGGCCGTCGAGATGCCCGTGCAGGAGACCGTGCCGCCGTTCATCTCGAAGCGCGGCACGAGGGCGTCCTCGCGCGCGTCGCCCGTCACGTTCGTGTTGCCTGCGTAGTAGCCGAGCTCGATGATGCCGAGCGTGTAGGTGCCGTTGTTCATGACGAGCTCGCCCGCCGTCTCGCGCCGCCCGTTCGTCTCGGACGCCGTGCAGCCGCCGATGTCGGTTTCGCCGGACTGGGAAACCGTGGGCGCGTCCGCGTCGTCGCCAACCGTGCCGATCACGAGGCGTCCATTCGCGAGCGTGACCGACTGCAACGTGTCCACGGGCGAGTCGCCGTAGAGGCCGATGCCCTTCTTTCCGCTTGCGCTCTTGTTGCTGTTGCCCAGCTCGAACGTCCCGTTCCCCTTCAGGACGAGGTCGCCGCCGCCCGTCTTGAAGAACGCCGACGTGCCGCCGCGCGCCATGGAGAGGAGCGTGAGGTCGTGCTCGACGTCAAGGATCGACGCCTTGGCGGAACCCGCGTTGATCGTGAGGCCGGGAACCGTCTCGCCCGTGCCGGTGTACTTCAGCGTGCCGGGTCCGATTACGAGGTCGTCCGCGCCGCGCACGAACGCGAGCGAGCCGAGCTCCGTGGTGCCGCTGCCCGTCGTGAGCGGTCCCGTGAAACCGCTGCCGACATTCGCGAGCGTGACATGGCCACCCCCGGTCGTGGCGGGGTTCACCTTGACGGGCCATGTTCCGGCGAGAGCGCTCTCCACCGTATGCGATGCGCCGCCGAGCGAGGAGATCTGCGCTCCCGCCGTGCCGTTGTCGAACGTGAGCGTACCGCCGGAGATCGTATAGTCCTCCGTACCCGTGAACGCGAGCCCGCCCACCGTGACGTTCGCGTCCGCGCCGAGCGTCACCGTGCGCGCGACGCCCTCCGCGAGGTCGGGGAACGTGGCCGTGGCGCCGGCCGCGTCGAGCGCCGCGCCGTCCTCCCAGTTCCCGCCCGTCGCCCAGAGACCGTCGAGCGTCCCGTTCGTCCACGTGCCCTCGGTCTGCTCGCGCGTGACGACGGGATCGGGCACGGGGAACGCGACGGCGAGCCGCAGTTCCGCCGCGTCTGCGGTCTCGACGACGGAGAACACGGACGACGTGGCCGTCGACGGCGAGACGAGCGATGCCCGCGTCGCAAGCTCCTCGAGCGCCGCCTTGTCCGCAAGCGGCACGCAGAGGACAGGATACGTCCCGTCCGTCTTCAGGGCCGCCGTGTTGCCGTTCGGCTCGTACATCGTCACCTGGAGCGACGGCGTACCGGCAAGCGCGAAGGCGTTCGTCACCATGAACGGGAACCCGGCGGCGGACCGCACCGCGAGCGCGGGACTCGTGTCCGCGACACCGAACACGGCGCGTCCGACGACCGCCTGCGCGTTGGTCGCCTGCACGCCGCCCGCCGCCACGGTGAGCGTGGTCGTCTCCGGCAGCGCGCCCGTCGCGCAGAACGAGAGAAGCCCCTGCTTGAGGAGCGTCGGGCCGCGGTAAGTGGCGGGCTCGCCGAACTCGTAGACGCTCGTCGCGTTCACGTTGGAGATCACGAGCCCGACCGGCTCCGCCGCGCCGTCGCCCGCGTCCTCGATCAGATGGCGCGTGCGCGCCACGCCGTAGCCGCCCACCACGGCGCCCTTGCTGCCAATCTTCACGGACGTGAGATTGGCGTAGAACGAGGCGAACGTGCCGTTCTGGCGGCCGATCACCGTGCCGCCGTCGATCAGCACGTTGAGTTCTCCGGTGCCCTTGTTCTGGATCGTGTCCACCTGCAGGACGCCGCCATCCACCACGTGTACGTTGAAGACGGACTCCTTGCTGTTATGCACGCTGTTGGCGATGAGGCGGCCGGGGGCCTTGATTTCCATCAGCACGGTCGTGTCGGCATGGCCCGAGACACGTCCGGCGTAGGCATTTTCCACCGTCGCCGTACCGCCGTGCACGAGCACCACGCTGTTCGCGCCCCGGTCGTCGGAAAGCGAGAGGTTGCTTGCCGTGAACGTGCCGCCGTAGATTTCCAAATGCGGCTCGCAGTTCTGCGCGTAGGTGCTGTAGCCGAGCTTGTTGCGCCCCATCGCGAACGTGCCGCCCCCCATCGTGAAGTCGCCGGCGTAGATGCGGACGGACGAGGCGGTGCGCTTCTGCGGCGTCGTCGACGTCTTGCCGTTGTAGCACGCGTGCATGAACCAGCTCGTGAACTGGACCTTGCCGCCGCGGATTTCGAGGTGCGCCTCCTTCTCCTGCTCGCCGTCCGCCGCGAGCCAGCCGCCTGCGCCGACGTTGTTGCCGCCGTTGCTGACGAGGAATGTGCCGCCGCCCTCGCCGAGCACGAGCGTGCCTTCGAGCACGTGGAAGTGGCGGTAGCCCTTCGACGGCGCATCGCCGTTTGCGGTCGGGACGTAGCGTGCCTGGAGTCCGCTCGAGCTGTCACCGAGGCCGCCGCTCGTGCAGTAGAAAATGTTCGTGCCGGAACCGGCGAGGTGGAGCGTGCCGGGACCGGTCTTGACGAACGACGCGTTGTTCTGGCGCATGTCGCCCGTGATCCACAGCTCGTTCGAGATGTTGTAGATTGCCGCGCGGCCGGTGACGTTGTTCGTGAAGGCGCGGTCGAGCACCCCGCCGTCCGGTCCGTTGTAGAGGAACGTGCCGCGCCCCATCACGACGTCGCCGCCCGAGCCCAGGGACGAGTTGCTACCGGTTTCGGCGACAGAGTCGACGATGAGCGTGCCGCAGTTGACGGTCGTGGTGCCGACGTAGCCGTTCGCCGCGTTGAGGCGCACGATGCCGCCGCCGGA
>JAFRNO010000519.1 GCA_017430155.1 Kiritimatiellia bacterium
CGCCACGCTGGCGGCCGGCACGGCGTCCGCGCGCGTGACGCTGCCGGCGGCCGTGGTGCCGTCGCCGGCGGGGCGGTTCTTCATCCTGGAGGACGCGTACGATTCGTCGTCCTATGTGACGAACGGCCTTGTGTTGCAGTACGACGGCGTGGACAACACGCTTGCGGACGGCGTGCGGTCGCACGACGCGGCGGCCACGGTCTGGTCCGACCTGACGGGCCGCGGGCACGACGCGACGCTCCCCACGTGCGTGACGGTGGAGGCGAACGCGATGTTCTCGGCGGCCGATACGGGGAAGGCCTCCGTCCACGTGGCGGTGCCGGAGGCGACGACGGGCGCCACGCATGTGGTGACGATGGAGACCACGGCGCAACGCGGGGCGTGGAGGTATACGGACAACTACTACAACCTTCAGGAGACGCTCTCGACCCCCTTCGGCTCTGTCGGCTACAGGATGAAAGAGGGGTGGATCTACGTCCTGCACCCCATCGACGCGGCGACGTTGGGTCTTTCCCAGTTCAAGGAATATGGCGCGACGGTGACCAATGCCCACACGCTCGCGGTCACGTTTGGCGTGGACGATTCCGGGGCCTGGATCGACGGCGCGTCGCACGCGCTCGGGGTCAACGACGGCTACACCACCAGCTTCTCTTCCGATTACAAGATATTCAGCAACCTGCGCGCGAATCTGCGCCTCTTCGCGGTGCGCCTCTACAACCGCAAGCTCAGCGACGCGGAGCTCAAGTGGAACGCCCGCGTGGACGCGGGGCGCTTCCTGGGCACGCCGGCGTTTTCGGTCAGCGAGCCGATGAAGCTGTTCCCGCCCGGCTTCATGCTCATCCTCCGCTGACAGAACGTCCGCTTTATGCTATAATTCTAGCGTCGCTGGCGAATGTTTCGTTGGCTCAATGCTAAAATAGGAGAAATGCAAATGGCTACCAAGGCTACGAAGAAGGTTGAGAAGCTCGCCATTGACGGCGGCAAAAAGGTCTGGTCGAAGGGGTTCCCCGCCTGGCCGCAGTTCGACAAGAAGACGGACAAGAAGGTGCTCGACATCCTCCACTCCGGCAAGGTGAACTACTGGACCGGCCCGATCGGCATGCAGTTCGAGGAGGCGTGGGCCAAGTGGCTCGGCGTCAAGAACGCGGTCTCCGTCTCCAACGGCACGGCGGCGCTGCACGTGGCGCTCACGGCGCTCGGCGTCGGCTCGGGCGACGAGGTGATCTGCACGTCCTACTCGTTCATCGCCTCATCCTTCTGCGCCCTCCAGGCGGGCGCGCTGCCGGTCTTCTGCGACGTTGGCACCGATCACCTGCTCGACCCGAAGAAGATTGAGGCGTGCATCACGTCGCGCACGAAGGCGATCGTGGTCGTGCACCTCTACGGCATGGTCGCCGACATGGATCCGATCATGAAGATCGCGAAGAAGCACAAGCTCTACGTGGTCGAGGACTGCGCGCAGTGCTTCGGCGGCGTCTACAAGGGCAAGAAGGCCGGCACGATCGGCACGGTCAGCTGCTTCTCGTTCTGCCAGTCCAAGCACTTCACCACGGGCGGCGAGGGCGGCATGGTCTGCTGCAACGACGACGACCTCGCGTGGGAGATCCGCTCCGTGCGCGACCACGGCTACGACGTGCGGGCGAAGCTCAACCTCCTCAAGATGGAGGGCAAGCAGCTCTACATCCACCGCCGCGTGGGCTACAACTTCCGCATGACCGAGATCCAGAGCGTCATCGGCCTCGGCGAGCTCGCGCGCTTCGACAAGTGGAACCTGCCGCAGCGCAAGAAGCTCGGCAAGGCGCTCATCAAGGGCCTCGCCGGCCACCCGCTCGTCAAGTACGCCCCCGTCGACACGCCCGAGCGCCAGAACGCGTTCTGGCTCGTGCCGTTCGTGCTCGACACCTCGAAGCTCAAGTGCACGATGAAGGAGTTCATCGCCGCCGTCCAGGCCGAGGGCGCCTTCGCGTACTCGGTGCTCTGGCCCGAGATGTACAAGGAGGAGGCCTACGCCAAGCAGAAGGGCTTCGGCTCGCGCCAGTATCCGTTCAAGGACCCCGCCGCGCGCAAGATCGACTACACGAAGTTCAACTGCTCGGTGGCGCACTCGATGGCCGACGCCACGATCTCGTTCTGGACGCATCCGACCTACACGCTCGCGCACATCAAGGCCGACATCGCCGCGTTCAAGAAGGTCGCGGCCGCGATGATGAAGTAGTCGCCGAAGGAGGAGCACCCACATGGCGAAAATCAGGTACGCGCTTGTCGGTTTCGGCGGCATCGCCGAGAACCGAGTCGCGAAGGAGGGCTTCGCGTGCGACAGGGGGCGGTTCAAGCCGCTCCGGCACGCGCAGCTCGTGGGCGCCACCGACCTCAACCCGGCGCGCGAGGCTGCGGCCTCCGCGCTGGGATTGAAGTGGTACGCCGGCCTGGACGACGTCCTCGCCGACAAGTCCATCGACGCGGTGTACATTGCGACGAACAACCGCAGCCACGTCCCGCTCGCCCTCGCGGCGCTCAAGGCCGGCAAGCACGTGATCGTTGAAAAGCCGATGGCGACATCGGTCGCCGACGCGAAGAAGCTCTGCAAGCTCGCGAAGGCGAAGGGCCTCTCGCTCACCGTCGACCACATGATGGTGAACAACGCCTGGAACGTGGCCGGCAAGGCCGCGATGGCGAAGGGCGCCCTCGGCACGGTCAACGACAGCTGCTTCCACATGGAGTTCGCCTACGGCTACGATCCGGCCGAGGCGGCCACGTGGCGCTGCTCGCGCGTGGACGAGCTGGGCGGGCCGATCGGCGACGTCGCGAGCCATTGCTTCTACGTGGCCGAATTCATGTTCGGCAAGAAGATCGAGCGTCTCGGCGCGGTCTACTATCCGAAGATCATGAAGATCAAGGCCGAGGACGGCGCCTACATCAAGTTCTTCTTCGAGGACGGCACGCAAGGCAGCGTCAACTGCGCGTTCTCCGAGATGCGCGGCGGCCTCGCGGGCACGCTCACCAACCTCGGCTACGAGGTCTACGGCGACAAGGCCGCGATGCGCGGCTACGGCACGATGTTCCAGCTCTCCGGCTACGCCG
>JAFRNO010000520.1 GCA_017430155.1 Kiritimatiellia bacterium
AACCGTCGATTCGAGATCGTCGAGGGATACGACGCGCCGAAGAGCAGCGTGGTGGGGAAGCGCCTGCAGGACGTAATGGACCTCGGCTCGTTTCTCGTGCTGCTGCACCGTCCGGCCGACGGCGCGGCGTACGAGGTCCCGCGGGGCGGCACGGTGCTGGAGGCGGACGCGCACGTGGTGCTCATCACCGCTGCGGGCGATACGCGGCTCGTGTCCCGTTTTTGCGGCAAGGAGTAAGGCATGGCGTTTTCTTTTCTGCGCATTCTCATCTACGTCCTCGGCCTTGTCGGCACGTCGCTGCTGCTGCCGCTGGGCGTCGCGCTCTGGAAGGGCGAGACGGCGGTGGTGCCCGCGTTTCTCGTGCCGATGCTGACGGGCTGGGGCGTGGCGGTCGCGTTCTGGATCATGTCGCGCAGGCGTCCACGGGTCTTCGACGTGCAGCACGCGTTCGGCACCGTGGGCGGCATCTGGATCGCCATCTGCCTCTTCGGCGCGCTGCCGCTCTACTTCAGCGGCTATTTCCCCACGTTCACGGACGCCGTGTTCGAAAGCGTGAGCGGGTTCACCACGACGGGGGCGTCCGTGCTCCCCGACGTGGAGAGCCTGCCGTGCAGCGTGAACCTCTGGCGGTGCGAGACGCACTGGCTGGGGGGGGTGGGCGTGATCGCGCTCGCGGTCGCGCTGATCCCGCTTCTGGGCATCGGCGGGTTCCGCCTCATCAAGGCCGAGACCACGGGGCCGGACAAGGCGAAGCTCACCTCCCTCATCGCCAACACGGCGAAGGCGCTCTGGTTCATTTACCTCGCGCTCACGGCGGCGGAGGCGCTGCTCCTGTGGCGCGCCGGCCTGAGCTCGGTGGACGCCCTCGCCCACGCGTTCTCGACGATGGGCACGGGCGGATTCTCCACGCGCAACGCGAGCGTGGGCTCGTTTGGGCTGCCGGAGGTGGAGTGGATCTGCACGGCCTTCATGCTGCTGGCCTCCGTCAACTTCACGCTCTACTATCGTGTGCTGACGGGGCGCCTCGGCGAGGTCTTGCGCGATTCGGAGCTGCGCACGCTCGTCGCGCTCGTGTTCGTCGCAATCGCCTTCGCGACGGCGGTCCAGTGCCGTTCCTGGGATAGCTTCGGCGCGACGCTGCGCGCGGCGGCGTTCCAGGTGTCGTCCATCGCCTCGACGACGGGATTCATGACGGACGACTACCTCGCCTGGCGTCCGGCGGCGCAGGTGGCGATCTTCCTGCTGTTCTTCGTGGGCGGGTCGTCCGGCTCCACGGCGGGCGGCGTGAAGGTGATCCGCTGGACGATCCTGGGCAAGCAGCTCCGCAACGAAATACACCGCATCGTGCATCCCCACGAGATCTTCACGCTGAGCGTCAACGGCTGCGCGGGGCGCGAAGCGTTCGTGCCCGTGGTCGCCTCGTTCGTGGTCGTGTACATGCTGCTCGTGCTCGCCACGACGTTCGCGGGCGCGCTGGCCGGGCTCGACGTGTTCACGGCCTTCACGGGGGCGCTCAGCATGGTCGGCAACGTGGGCCCGGCGTTCGGGCAGCTCGGGCCGACGTCGAACTACGGGGCCCTCGCGGCGCCGCTCAAGTGGTTCTACATGTTCGCGATGCTCGCGGGGCGCCTTGAGATCTACACGCTGCTCATCCTCCTGGGCCGCGTCTGCTTCATCCGCCGCAGCGCCTAGCATCGGAAACATAGGAACATTTGCATGAAAAAGATAGCGCTCATTTGTGCCTTATTGTTTGTAACCGTCACGCCCGCAGCCACGCTTGACAACCCCCGCATCGTCCCCGCTGCTCACGATGCGCTCATCATCGCCAACCGCGAAGGGCTCACGGCCATCGCGGACAACCTCGCAGGTTCATACGCGCTCGGCGCGGACATCGACCTCGGCGGCATGGACTGGACGCCCATCGGCAACAATTCGGCGCCGTTCACCGGCGCGCTCCACGGCAACGGCTACGCCATCCGCAACCTCGTCTGCACGAACAGCCTTTCGGGCAGCGACTATCGCGGGCTCTTCGGCTGCACGAGCGGTGCGGTGATCGAAGGCGTCTCCGTTTCGGGAGCGGTCGCGGGCAAGCAGTACGTCGGCGGTCTCGCTGGATGCATCACGGGCGGAACGGTCATCAGCAACTGCAGTGCGACAGTCGAGGTCGCGGCGACCAACTCCTACGCCGGAGGTCTGATCGGGGCATGTGCCGGCGGCAGCGATACCAACCGGATCGTCGACTGCCGTGCGGACGGCTTCGTCAGCGGTTCCGGCATGGCGGGCGGCTTCATCGGCTACGTCTATGCGCCAGCCGTAATCTCCAACTGCGTGGCGCGCGGCGACGTGCGCTCCGCCGCCAGCTACTACGGCGGCTTCGTCGGGCGGCTCGCCCACGATGACGCGACGATCAGCAGCTGCTGGTGCTCCGGTGCCGTGTGGGGCACGGGCGGCGAGCTCACCGCCTTCCAGATCGACCAGCTCTCGAAGGATGGCGACACCCCCTGGCCGGAGGTGCGCAAGCACATCCACGGCGCGACGCCCGTCTCCACCGCCGAGGAGCTCTTCGCCGTCACGAACAACCTCGCCGGCATCTACGTGCTGACGAAGGACATCGACCTCGAAGGCGCGGCCTGGACGCCCATCGGCAACAAC
>JAFRNO010000521.1 GCA_017430155.1 Kiritimatiellia bacterium
CGTGATCGACACGGCGCCGGGCGACTACACGACCTTCTCCGGCCCGGTCACGAACGTGCTGACGGCGGCGAGGCCGACGGGCTTCGTGACGGTCGGCGCGTGCACGACGCTCGACGGCACGGAGACGACGGGCGTCCTCGAGCACCGCAGCGGCATCACCCGCACGGCCGGTACCCTGTCGATCGGCTTCTGCAACGGTTCGACGGCCAATTCCACCACGCCGCTCTCGCCGACCCTGCGCGTGACGGGCGGGCGGCTCCTCGTGGGCGAGGGCGCTGGCACGAACTCCATCTACATGGGCGTGAACCAGGACGTGTCCGATTTCACGGGGCAGCGCAGTGCGCCGGTGATCGACGTCTCGAACGCGCATGTCGAGAATCCTTCGGCGGCGTACAACCTTGTCTGCAAGGGGCTGTACCTCGCCCATACGCCGGGTGCGCACACGACGGTGCGCGTGCACGACGGGGGCCACTTCCGCGCGATTGACGGACACGTCTATGTGGGCAACTACGCGACGGAGTCGAACCCGATCCCGACGACGAACTTTGTGGAGGTGACGGGCAGCGGGTCCTGGATGAGCTTCCAGCACTTCTACAACGACAACAAGAAGAACGGCATGGTGACGACGTTCCGCATCGCGGACGGCGGCACCGTGGAGATGCGCAACTTCGTCAATTCGGCGAAGGGCGAGCTGCACCTCATCGTGGACGGCGGCGTGTGGCGTCACCGCAACAACAACAACGCGACGCCGCACTTCCCCTCGTCGATGACGAGCGTCAAGGTGGGGCCGGGCGGTTTCTACACCTATTTCAACAACGGCGCGGAGACACATCCCGTCATCTGGGAGAAGGGGATCGAGCCGCTGGACGACAGCGGGACGGACGGCGGTCTCCACGTCACGCAGGGTGCGGGCGCGATGCCGCCCCTGCGGATCAACGCGGCGAACACGTACTGCGGGCCGACGGAGATCACCTTCACGCGCGTGTACCTCGGCAAGGACGGCAAGCTGCCCTCCGGCACGGCGCTCACGGTCTCCAGCAACAACGGCGGACTCATCATCACGAACGGCGTGCAGACGGTCGGGTCGTTCACCTTCGGCCACGAAACGACCAAATACGCGCCCATCCTCGGTTTCGGGCCGGGGAGCCGCCTGGACGTGACGGGCGAGACGCACGTCGGCACGGCCGTCACCGGGCCGAAGCTCCAGCTCTTCGAGACGGAGGGCGGCACGGACGGCCTCTCGACCCCTGGCACCTACACGTACGTCACGGCGCGCGCCGAGGACGCGCGCGACCTCCAGCTGCTGGCGGCGCAGTTCACGTTCCCGCTCAAGCCCGACGGCGTGGACTACACGTGCTTCGTGGACGTGGAGGGCGACCGCGCGCTCCTGAAGGTGGCGGTGACGCCGACGGGCACGCCGGCGACGCTCGGCAACACGCTGATCGTGCCGTCGGAGCCGGCGACGACGAACGCGCCGGCGGCGACCGACGTGGCGGCGGCCAAGGCCATCATCGCCAATCCGTCATACGATGGAAACGGGACGGTCGAGCTGGGATCGCTCGCGGGCTTCGGCGCGGGCGGCACGCTGACCGCCTTCGGTGGCATCACGCGCGTCGCGGACCTCTCGTTCATGCAGTCCGAGGCGAATCTCGTGCTGGGATTCGGGACGCTCGTCTACACGGGCCCGTCCGCGGAAATCCCCGGCCTGACAATCGACACCCAACCCGGCCGTTCGAGCGTCCTCAGCGTCGCCGAGACGAACACGACGCTCTCCATCCGGTCGATGAACGCGATCCAGGGAAGCCTCTCAAAGATGGGGCCGGGCACGCTGCACATGGCCGGCACGGGCGAGATCCTTCTGCCGCACAACGCCGCCAACAACAGCGGCTACAACGGGATGACGGCGGACGGCATCGGCCCGGGCAGCGGGCACCGCTACTTCAACGTCAACGAGGGCAAGGTCGTGATCGGCACCGTCGGCGACCCCGCGGACGCGCCGACCGTGGTCTCGACGGGCGACTTCAGCGTGGGCTCGCAGTCGCACCGCATCGGGCAGGGCATCCAGACGGCGGGCGAGCTTGTGATGAACAACGGCGTGCTCGACATCGACACCATCCTCTACATTGGCTACTACTCAGGCCGCTACTCCGACTGCCCCGACATCCATCTCCACCCCACCGTCACGCAGAACGGCGGCGAGCTGGCCTACACGACGCTCCGCATGGGGCATGGCAACGAGTCCTACTACCAGACCGCCTCGCCGAATCTTTTCATCCACGCCGGGACGAACACCTGCCGCGGCACGGCGGCGTTCGCGTATTCGGTGGTGCCGCTCGCGGACACCTACCGCGCGACCGTCGTGATCGACGGCACGGGCGTGATGCGCGTGGGAACTAACCTTGGCCTCGGCTGGGTGGACAATGCGGCCGGCGCGGACCTGACGGTGACGGGCAACGGACGTTTGGAGGTGAGCAACACCCTCTACCTCGCCTACAAGAACACGCGCGAGACGAACACGTTCCACCTGTCCGGGAACGGCGTGGTGCGCGTCCGGAGCATCAGCGGAAACGACGACTCGTTCGCGTACCCCGTGCACGCCTGGTTCGACGGCGGCACCGTCGAGAGCCTCGTGAACGCGACGGCGTACTCGGAATTCCAATATCTCCAGCACGCCTATATCGGCGCGGGCGGCCTGAACGTGGATCTCTCGCACCAGACCGACCTCGCGGGGCCGACGGGGTACTGCCTGCGGTTCCGTCAGGCGTTCGAGCACGACCCGGATCTGGGGGACACGCCCGACGGCGGCCTCACGTTCCGTGGCGCGGGCACGGCCGCGTTCTTCACGTCGTTCGAAGACGGCACGTTCACGGGGCCGATCCGCGCGTTTGACGGCGCGCGCCTGCTGCCATACGCCGAACATGCGGCACCGTTCGCGTTGGAGATGGCGGCGGGGACGCGCCTGCACGATTTCGACGGAACGGCTTCCGTCATGAAGGATCTCACGCTTGGCACGGCAGGGGCGACGGACCCGGTGTTCCTGGAGCTGCGGCGCGACGTGCCGACGCAGGGCTTCGTGGTCACGAACAGTCTCTCTATCCTCTCACCCGTGGCGATCACCACGGGCGCGGGGGACCGCGACTACTCGCCCGTGGTGGCGCCCGGCACGTACACCGCGCTCGTGTACAGCGCGTCGTGCCCGGACGTGGACCTCTCGAAGTTCACGCTGCCCGCCGACGCCGCGCCGATGGCGACGATCTCGGCCGAACAGGTGACGGTATCGGGCGGCGCATACGACGGCATGAAGGCCGTGGTGGTGACGATCGCC
>JAFRNO010000522.1 GCA_017430155.1 Kiritimatiellia bacterium
CTGGTCGCTGTAGCAGAAGTCCATCCAGTTGTGCCCGGAGTTGATCTCGAATCCGATGGTGCTGTCGTAGAAACCTTTATCCCTCTTCATGGCGACTAGCGGATGGATGTCGCGGAGGCAGTTGCCGCCGCTGTTGACCACCACACCCTTCACGATGGAGTAGATGCGCATGTTCGCGAGCGTGTTGTCGTAGCCATCAATCAGGACGCCGATCGAGTTCGTCGCGTTGTTGCCAACGATGTTGACGTTGCGGATGTCGGCGTCGGACGAGCCACTGTTCGCCCCGCGCTTGATGTGGAGTCCCACGAGCACGCCCTTCATCGAGACATCCGCGACGAGCGTCTCGCGTCCGCCGTCGATCGAGACGCCCTTTGCGACGCCGCTACCGTCGATGATGCCGCCCTTGAGCCAGTACCAGCTGCCCGGCAGCATGATGTTGTTCGCTGGATGGATGCCGCCGAGGCGTACCATCGCCTCCGAGTTCGTCCATCCCGGCGCGGCCTTGAACTTCGCGTAGGTCGAGAGACGCAGCGCCACGCTCTTCTCGGGATGCGCGGGCGTGCAGATCGGCTTGTCGAGGAGGTAGGTGCCGTCGGGGAAGAAAATCTCCCGGTTGGGGTTCTTGTCGATCAGGCGCTGGATGGCGTCCGAGCAGGGCACGGTGCCGTCGCCCGCGAGGCCGGCGGCGGACACGACCCCGCCCTTCTCCTTCTCTCGTGCCACGCATCCCTGCACGTACTTGCGGTAGGCCTTGCCCGTTTCGTTCACGAGCCCCTCGTCGAGCATCGGGTTGAGCAGGAAACCCTTCCCGCCGTCCTTCGCCACCTCCAGAACCGTGTTGCGCGCGAGCGCGCCCTTGAAGCCGATCGTGAGATCGGTGACGTGCGACGTGAAGGCACGCGGACAGACGATGGCCGTGCGGCGCTGTCCCTTCCCGTGCTCCGGCTTGCCGTACCACCACACGATGCAGCTTTCGAGGATGCTGCGTCCGTTGAGGAGGAATCCCGTGCTGAAGTGGTCGCTGTAGCAGCAGCGGTAGTGGTTGTTGCCCATGTCAAGGAAACCGACGGAGCTAGAATAGAATGGGGTGAGCGAAGGCCGGTAGGCGTAGAGCGGATGGAGGTTCTGCATCAGGTTGCCGCTTCCGGTGAGCTTCACGCCCACGAGCACGCCCGCGATGCGCATGTTGGAGAGGGTGTTGTCGCACGACTCGATGAACACGCCCACCGAGTTCGTCGCGCCGTTGCCGACGATGTTGACGTCCGCGATGTCGGAGTCCGAGGAGTTGCCGTTCGCGCCGTGCTTGATGTGCAGGCCCACGAGCACGTTCTTGATCGAGACGCACCGCACCTTCGTCTCGCGGCCGGAGTCGATCGAGATGCCCTTCGCCACGTCGCTGCCGTCGATGATGCCGCCCGAGAACGAGTAGTTGCTGCCGAGCGTGCGGATGTTGTTCGCCGGATGGATGCCGCCGAGCCGCACCATCGCCTCCGTGTTCGTCCAGCCGGGCGCGGCCTTGAGGACGGCGTAGTTGGAGAGCTGGAGGTCCACGCTCAGCGTCGGCTCGGCCGGCGTCGCGATCGGCTTGGAGAGCAGGTAGGTGCCGTCCGGGAAGTAGAGCGTGCGGTTCGGGTGCGTGTCGATCACCTTCTGCAGGGCGTCGGCGACGTCCGTCTTGCCGTCCGCGGACACGAAGTCCGTCACGACCACGACGCCCGCGGCGCCGTGCGCGCACAGGGACAGCGCGAGCGTGGCGCCCGCGACCCAAATAAGAACGCGATGGTTTGCTTTCATCCTTTTACTACCTTCCTTTTACTATCAACTTACTATTCACTTGATCACGACCCGCTCAAGCGGGGAAATCGTGAAGCGGAGCTGGTCGCCGTCCGCGCGCAAGTTGCGCGGCATCCCGAACAGCACCTTGGCACCAGCGAACGGAAGCGACACCTCCGCCTCCTTGTCGCGTGCGTTCACCACCACGAGACGCCGCTCCGTCCCCCGCGTCCACGCCATCGCGTAGACGCCGTCCTTGTCCTCCGCGAGCAGCTCGCCCTTCCCGTCCAGCACGAACGGTATCAGTCCGCGAAGCTCGGCGGGGAACGCCTTCACCGCCTCCAGCAGGTCCGGCGCTTTGAGGATGTCAAAGCTGCCGTCGTAGTAGGTGTAGTAGATGATGCCCTTCACGCCCGCCATCAGGGCGAGGTAGCTCATCCCGCGGAACTCGCGCGCGTCGGGCCACCGTGGCCACGAGCCCTTCTGGTCGTACTTCTGTCCGCCGAACGCCTGCCCGACCGCCCACAGCGCGGTGTCCACGCGGTCCGCCGCCTCCTTCGCCTCCTTGAACCGGCGGTACACGGCGTCGACGGGACCGCGCGGCACGGGATACGGATCGGGCGCGAGGATGTCCGTGCCGGCGGCGTAGTTGGCGTACTGGCTCGGCACGCAGATGACCGTGTAGGCGATGTGGTCGGGGTCGATCTGCTTGAAGTTGTCGTAGCGTCGGAACATCTCCTGCGGCGTAATTCCCTTCGGTGCCGGCTCGTCGCCGGGGTTCCACCCCAGCACGGCAGGCTTGCCCCGGTACTTCTCGATCACCGGCAGCGGATCGCCCGAGAACTCCGTGATCACCCGCACGCCGAGCCGCGCGCACGAATCGAGGAAGGCGCCGTAGCCGTCCCCCTTGTTCTCCGGCCCCTGCATCCCCACGTGGATCGTGTTGTAGCCCCACTGCGCGATGTCCTGGGCCATGCGGAGACGCTGCTCGACGGGCACCGTCCAGCTGACGTCGTAGAATCCGAGCGGGAAGAACGGCTTTCCGTTCTCCAGCAACACGTGGTCCTCGCGCATCCGGTACTTCGGCTCGGGGTGCGTGAAGAACTCAGTCTCGACGGACTCGCCCCAGTCGTAGAGATCCCGCTTCCCCTTCTCCATCGCCGCGAGGAACCCGTCACGGTAGACGAGCCGCGCCTGCAGCACGTGCCGGCCGAAAGGAAGACCGGCCGACGGAATCGTCCATGTGCCGTCCTCCGCCGCACGTTCGTTCCAGACACCGCCGTCGATGCGCCAGGCCACGCCCGTCAGCTGGTTGCGTCCCTCCGCCGGCGGACACACCGCCACCTGCGGCAACACGGCGTCGCCCGGATAGACATGCTTCCGCTTGAGCTTGATCGAAAGCGCGTCCGGCAGGGTCTCCTCCCACGTGCAGGAGAGAACCGTCCGCCCGTCCGCCGCCACGTCGAGACGCGACGCCACCGTGCCGTTCCGCACGAGCGCGCATGCGGGCGCAAGCGTGACCTCGCCGCTTGCCGGCATGGCGGCCTCGTCGCTTCCCTTCGCCTCAATCCGGCCATGGGAGGGCCGCGCTTCTGCGCGGCTATTCCACGCGACGAGCGTCGCCGTCACCTTGCGTGCACCGCCTGGCGCGACTTTTAGGCGAAGACGGCAGACCCGCTCCGCTGGCGTGCCGCCCGGAAGGTTCGGCTCGAACGACATGATTTCGATTCCCGCCTCGCGCAGACGCCTGTCGGCCGCGACGTTCTCCAGCATCGCGGACGCGATCGGACTGTTGCGCAGCGAGGCGGCGGAGGTGAGGACGACCATCCCCTTCCCCACGCGGCGGTAGGCGAAGAGCGGTGCGCCGTCCACGCAGGTGATCGGCGTATGCCAGTCGGGTCCGAGCTTCGTCAGGTGCGTCCACTGGCGGTAGTGCTTCTGGAACAGATCCCCGAGCGGCTTCGGACACGAAAGGAGCGGATCCGGGCGCACGGTCACCGCGCGTGTGGCGTCGGACGGCTTCGTGTGGGCCGAACAGAGCGCGCAATCCGACTCGAAGCCGGGGCCGAACGCCGCCACCCAGTCGCCGAGCACGCTTCCGTAGTTCGCGTCCGTCACGAGGAGCGTCCCGCCGTCCGCGAGCCACTTCCGCCACGTCTCCGCAAAGGGCGCCATCTTCACCGTCTTCGTGTAGTTCGCCACGGAGGTCGCGATCACGAGATTGTACCCGCCGAGCTTTCCCGACAGTTCCGGCAGGCGGACGTTCTCGTATTTGTCGAAGGCCCGTCCCAGCTGCTTCAGGTGCTTGTCGTATTCGTTGGCAAAGGCACTTTTGCTCCACTCGCTGTACACCACCGCCACGCGCTCCGGCAGCGCGGCATGCGCCATCCCGCCCGCCGGCAGGACAAGCGCCGCGCACAGAAAGCCGATTGTTCGGTTGGTCATTTCCAATCTCCGTTTGAAGGGTTTGAGGCCCTAAGAAAACAAACGGAGGTATTTTACTATCCCCGACCCCGCTTTGTCAATTGCAACGGCTGGCCAGCGACACGCTGTACACGAGCCCCGCGTCGCACGACTTGTCCAGGCGGGCAAAGGCGTCCTTCGCCTCGCGCACCAGGTCGGACGCGGAGAGTTCGCCGATGCCGTGCATGCGCAGGTAGCGGA
>JAFRNO010000523.1 GCA_017430155.1 Kiritimatiellia bacterium
CGAGTTCGGCACCCTGCGCCATCTTCTCGAGGATGCGGCGCCGGACGGGCGTGTCCGCCGGCGTCTTCTTCGCGAGCTCGTAAAAACGTCGGCTCTGCCCGACGCGCAGCGAGAACGCCACCAGCTCGGGCTGGAAGCATTCGTGCACCTTCCGCCACGCCTCGCTGTTCAGGACGCTCATGAAATGCGACACGATTCCCCAGGCGAGCGTCAGCGGGCGCGTCGCGTCGTCGAGCGCGCGGACGAAGCCGTCCCACGTGGGCGGCGCGTCCCGCTCAAGGGCGTCCACGGCGGACTTCGCGTCCGCCAGCAGTTTCGGCAGCGCCTCCTCGGCCGCCGCCGGCGTCATCGCGGGGAAGTCTGGGAATTCCGCGATTTTGTAAAATGGATTCATCTCAGTCTCCGATTACGCCCCGTCCTGCCGGACCATCCGGCAACCAAGGGCGGCTCATCGCTTCGCATTATACCACAACCACCCCATGCATACACGCCCTTTCTGCATCCTCTGCCCCTTCGCTCCACTTCCCGTGGAGCCTTCAGGGTCTGTCCCCGAGCTTTCAGGGCTGTCCCCAAATTTCCCGTGGGGTCTGTCCCTACACATTCAGGGTACACATCCAGGGGTCTGTCCCCCAATTCTCAAGGGTCTGTCCCCAATTCCTAGGGGTCTGTCCCCAGAACGTGCACGTGAAACTTTTCACATACGTGATAATCATGTGATAATCATGTGATGTTCATGTGAAGATTTTCACAGGTCGTTTAGATATACTGGCTGCGTCAACAACCACCAGCAAGAAAGGACAACCCAATGGCACGCATCAAAAGAGTCAAACTGCCAACAACAAACTGGTACCACCTTATCGCACGGGTAACGAACCGGGAATTCCTCCTCGAAACCGACGGCAAGAAGTCGCGCTTCATCGACTTCCTGTACCGATCGTTGGACTTCTCCGGCGTCGAACTCGGCACCTACGCAATCATGGACAATCACGTCCACCTGTTTGTTCGCGTACCAGAGGCACGCGAACTGGATGACGCGGAGATTCTACGGCGCATATCCGTATTAAACGGGGAGAACCGTGCCAAGACCGTAAGGGAAAGGTGGGAGGCATGGCAGAAGTCCGGGCAAGAAACCTGTTACAAAACCGACCGGACACGCTATTTACGCCGGATGTACGACGTCAGTCAATTCATGAAGACACTCAAGGAACTCTTCACGATGTGGTACAACCGTACTTATCGGCATGTTGGGACACTGTGGACGGATCGCTTCAAAAGCGTGTTGGTGGAAGGCGGAAATTATGCCGAAAGAGTACGTGTCTACATTGAGGCCAACCCGGTACGAGCCGGAATCGTCGACAATCCGACAGCCTACTGCTGGAGCGGTATTGGCGCGGCCAAACGGGGGGATCCTGTCGCCAAACAGGGACAGGCCCTTCTCACCGGCGAGCGTATGGGCGAAATTAAATCTTGTAAAGAGGATGAACGGACCGATGAGAAAGAACCTCTTGTTACAGATGCGCCGATCGTCCCGAACAGACGGGTGATCCCGTTCTCAAACGGGAAGATCCTTGGCAGCCAGAGGTTTGTGACGCGGATGGTGCGAATAATGGGATTTTTCTCACGGCGCACACATGCATGGCCGCTGAAGGAAATCGAGTTTGAACAGAAGGTGTTTGCTGCGCTCGGTTACAAAAAGGATTTCATATCCATTATCGCTGCATAAAGGAGAAACCTACATGTGTGATGAAACATACAACAAGCAATAAGTGGCCAACGCTGCATAGCTCGACAAAATAAGCCAACCAAGTCGTCGTACCAACGACTTTTCCGTTCTCAACCATATCCGAAGGAACCAGATAATAGCGAGATAAATCAACACACTGCCCAATATCAAGGAAGCTATAGCCGTCAGTGTACCACCCTGCACACGAAATAGGAAAAGGATGAAGCAAATCATCGACAACGGACCTATTGCCGCGTAAACAACAGCAGACAATGGGAGTAGCACCAATCCCAGGATTTCGTCGAACGAGTGCACACAAAAGGCGATTTCTCCAGGGAAAACCAATGTGGCAACTAGATGTCCTATGACAAGCGCTGCCCATAGCGCAAGCCATCTTGCAAATTTATGTTTGGCGCGAGAAATCATACTTCACAATTGAGCAAAACGCTCAAGAGCCGCATCGTGAAAGAATGAGATTCAATATGAGATGGGGCCTGTCCCCAGACACAAGGACAAGACAGGGTCTGTCCCCTTAGTGAGGTATCTGTTAAGAGCTTCACGAGTAAATCCTAATTTTTTCTGGGAAGAGTATACCAAAATCTTCTGGGGCATTCAGAATGGATTTTGATATAATTGCCGCATGCACACAAAAGCTTATACGATTTTCATGGTGCTGCTGCTCGCCGGTTGCGCCTTCACAAAGTCTGTCCCCGAGACACCCCTCGCAACGTCTGTCCCCGAAAAGCCCGCCAGGGCGGTAAAACCAAAAGTGGACGCCGTCACCACGGCCACGCCGAAGGAGAAGAAGGCGCAGGATCCGCGCAAGGTCACGGCGCAGCAGGTCCGCGCCCGCCTCGCGGCGATGCCGAAGCACCCGCGGCTTTTCATCACCAATTCGTCCGCCCTCGCACGTTTCCGCGACGACAAGAACCTGTGCGACGAGCAACGCTTCCTCGTGGCGTGCGTCCGCCAGGAAGCGGACAACGCGCTGAAGGCGAAACCCACCGAACGCCGCCAGACCGGTCGCCGCCTCTCTAGCGGCAACACCTTCGCCTCGCGCGTCATCGCGCTCTCCACCGCCTGGCAGATGTTCGGCGACCGCCGCTATGCCGACCGCTGCCGCGAGGAGATGCTCCACGCCTGCACATGGAGCGACTGGGTGCCCACGCACTACCTCGGCGTGGCCGAAATGCTGCGCGGCCTCGCGATCGGCTACGACTGGTGCTACGTCGCGCTCAGCCCCGCCGACCGCGCGACGATCCGCGCCGCGATGAAAGACAAGGGATTCGACGAGATCAACCGCCAGCGCAGCTGGTGGCGCAAGACGAACAACAACTGGGGACAGGTCTGCTGGAACGGCGTCACCGCCGCCGCCCTCGCCACGGCCGAGGACGACCCCGCGCGCGCCGAGGCGCTCGTCCTGGAGGCCGTCCACGCCCTTCCCCGCACGCTCGAGCCCTACGCCCCCGTGGGCGCCTACCCCGAAGGCCCGGGCTACTGGGGCTACGGCACGGGGCGCATGGTCTACCTGCTCGCCACGTGGCGCTCCGCCCTCGGCACGGACTTCGGCCTCTCCGAGGCCCCCGGCTTCCTGCGCACCGGCGAGTACGTGAACGCCCTCACCGGCACCTCCGGCTATTACTTCAACTACTCCGACTGCGGGCGCAACCGCAGTTTCTCCGACACGCTCTGGTGGTTCGCCGCGCAGACGGGCCGCACGGACTGGCTCGCCCGCGAGTACGCCGCCCTCCGCGCCGCCGCGGCCGAGTGGAAAAGGACCGGCAAGGCCACGGCGGACGTCACCGGACGCTTCCCCGCGCTCGTCCTCCTGTGGGGGCGCTTCCCGCTCGTGGACGCGCCCAACCGCCTGCCGCTCCGCTACATGTCCCAGGGCGAGAACCCCGTTGCCACGCTCCGCAGCGGCTTCGCCCCGAACGCCTCCTTTCTTGGCGTCAAGGGCGGCATGCCGAAGTACAACCACGGGCACATGGACGTGGGTTCGTTCGTGTTCGACGCGGACGGCGTGCGCTGGGCCGAAGACCTCGGCTCGCAGAACTACCACTCAATCGAGAAACTGGGC
>JAFRNO010000524.1 GCA_017430155.1 Kiritimatiellia bacterium
AATCGGAAGGGGGATATGGTAAAATGCAGACACCTTTACCAATGAGGAGGTTGTGCCCATGAAAAAGAGGATGGCGATGTCCGCCGCGATTGCGGCGCTGGCACTGGGGATGGCGCACGCCACGACCTACACGAGCGCGAGCTACGTGCAGGACGGGCTCGTCGCGCAATGGGACGGCATCGACAATGTCGGTACCGGCGTACACGATCCGAACGCGACCGTTTGGAAGGACCTCGCCGGACACAATGACCTGACGATTGTCGCGGATCGCGGCTCAGAGTGGCGGCGCGGCATCGCGTTCTACATGAACACGCGGGCGGCTGGATTGGCGGCGGCCTACGGCGCGGAGCCCGCCACCACGTACAAGACGATCGAGATACTGTTCAAGGAGACGTCATGGTGGAGCCGCATCCTTTTTTGGAGCGGCTCGCAGTCGAGGTATGTCGCCTTCGACCCTCGCGATTCCAGTCCGTTCAAATGGGTCTACTTTGACGGGGTTGGGGGGGCAAAGAGGACGCCTTACGTGAAGGCGCGAACCCATGAACCGAATGCCGTTGTGGCGGTATACGACGACAACAACGCCGTCACCCAGATCTATTGCGACGGAGCTCCAAGGGTAAACGCCACAAATTCAAACAACTGGAACCCCGGCGACAACCGCGTGACGCTCGGTTGGCGTTCGGTGAATACGGCAGGCGCAAACTACGGCTGGGAAGGCGAGGTCTATTCCATTCGTCTCTATGGCCGCGCCCTGACGCCGGAGGAGATCGCCCGCAACCATGCGATCGACGTGAAGCGGTTCTTCACGTCTGCAATGTATGACAAGAGCGGGCTGATCTCGTTTTGGGATGCGAGCGACAACGTGGGCGAGGGGCAGCACAGCTCCACGACGAACATCTGGAAGAACCTCGTCGCCGGCGAGCAGGACCTGACGCTCAACAACAGCTCGTGGGACGGCAATGCGCTCCTCTGCAACGGCACGACCAAGTCGGGCGCATACGGCACCACCACGCGCACCTACAAGTCGCTGGAAGTCCTCTTCCGAAACGAGCTGATGGACGTCAACTCATGGCTTTTCTCGAACGGCATCAACCAGTATTGCGTGCTCGGCACCTGGCGTACCCAATGGTATAACTACTATGGTGTCTATTCGACGCTGTTTGACAGACCGTTCTCCAGGTCGTACGGCGGCATGCACGCGCTTTCGTGCGCGAACTTCTATGACGTGCCGACGAACTTGGTCGTGTACGTCGACGGCGAGAGGATGGTTTACGAACAGAGGGCCAATTCCAAGCGCGACAACGATCTTGACGACTGGGGTGCCGGTGGCGCCTACGTTCAAGTCGGTGGTCGCTCTAACGGCGGGCAGAACTTCAAGGGACGCATCTATGCCACGCGTCTCTATGACGGCGCGCTCTCCCAAGAGCGGGTGTGGGGGAACAACAAGATCGACAAGGTGCGCTACGCAAATGTGCTCAGATGGGCCGGCGGCGACGGCACGTTCGAGACGCTCGGCAACTGGCGCGAGGTCGATGCGGCGGCCGCGATCCCCGGCACGGACAACACGGTGGAACTGACGCTTGGCACCTACAAGATCACGCTCGGGCAAGACCAGACGGTCGGCGCGCTGCGCGCACGCAACGGCAGCATCAGCTACACCCCGCGCATCGACGCGACGGTGAACTTATGCGGACACAAGCTCACGGTCATGGGCAACGTCGAGGCGCAGGGAACATACGGCTACTCTTCGGATCGCTGTGCCCGCCTCTCGCTCACCAACGGCACGTTCCAGGCCGAAGGTCTCAAGCTGGGCGCGACTTCCGACCTCGCCGTCGATTGGAAGGACTCCTGGTATGGGTACGAAAGCGATTATACGATGCCTTTTGGGAACGGTTCGGGTTCGTTCTGCGTTGAGGGGCCGGATACGACGGTGACGATCCGAAAGGACATCACGATGGTAGGGCCGTTCACGAGCCTGCGCGTGGCGGGCGGCGCGACGTTCTCCTGCAAGGGCATCCGTGCCTACGCCCAGCAGGATCGGATGAGCAGCTATCCGGCTGGGGCATATGACAGGATGCAGATCGAGATTACGGGCGAGGGGACGACGGCCAACATCAACGACCTGTGGATCCACCGCGACGTGGACTTCACGATTAGCGATGGCGCGACCGTTACCATTCCCTCCAGTTCCGAATACTTCTCTTCGGTCGGTTGCTACATCGGTTGCATCGGTCGGAGCTTTGAGAAGCTTCCCGGCAACAGCACGCGGATGGTCGTGGACCACGCGTCGCTGACGCTCAAGAGCACGGGTTTCGGCGTGGGCGTCTCGTACAAGGGCGAGGGTGGTCCCGGCACGTCGATGACGGTGCGGAACGGCGCCACGGTGACGCTCTCGGGCATGAACCGCTTCTTCGTGGGCGTGGCACGGTATGTGAGCGGGGCCAGCTTCAATTCGACGAACTGCGTCCTGAACGTGCAGGGCGGCTCGACTTTCACGGCGGGTTCGGCGAAGGTTGAGATCGGCGCGACCGGCGATTCGTCGTACAGCGGCATCCACGTGGACGATTCGACGATGTCCGGCTGCAAGGTCATTTACGTCGGATCGAAGGAAAACGGGCGCTGCAGCTCGAACGACTACTTCCACGTGTCCGGCGCGGCGGCAAGCGTCGGCGTGACCGGCACGGACGCCGACTCGATCAAGCTGCGCGCGGGCGCGCAACTCCGGTTCACGCTTCCGGCGAACGGTTTCGCCGCGACGCCGATCACGACGGCGGGCGGCGTGAGAGT